>JACQEF010000348.1 GCA_016200745.1 Chloroflexota bacterium
CTCAGCTTCGGGGCGCTCATGGGTGCCCGCGGCAACTCGGGCGTGATCGCCTCGCAGATCATGCGCGGCATCGCGGAGGGCCTGGCCGCGAAGCGTCACTTCAACGCCCTCGACCTGGCCCATGCCCTGACCGTCGGCACGCAGACGGCCTACGCGGCGGTCGGCCAGCCGGTCGAGGGGACGATCCTGACCGTGATCCGCGAGGCGGCCGCGGCAGCGGTGACCGCCGCCGAGCGCGACCCCGACATCGAGTCGGTCCTCGCCGCCACGGTCGAGGCCGCCGAGCGTTCGGTGGCGCGGACGCCCAGCCTGCTGGCGATCCTGCGCGAGGCGGGCGTGGTCGATTCGGGCGGCCAGGGCCTGTACCGGCTGCTCCAGGGGGCACACCGCTACGTCGCCGACCGCTCCGCGGGTGCCGCCAGGGGACGCGCGAAACCCGCGGCCGGTGCCAGGGTCTCCACCCTGGTCGCACATGCCGACGAGGGCTTCGGCTACGAGACCATGTTCCTGCTCCAGCCGAGCCACCTCGCGGCCCTCGACGTCGACACCATTCGGGACCACCTCGAATCGATCGGCGATTCGGTCCTCGTGGCCGGCGATGCGCGGGCGCTCAAGGTCCACGTCCACAACGATCGCCCCGACCTCGTCATCGGCTACGGACTGACGATGGGCGCGCTGAGCCGGATCAGCGTCGAGAACCTCGACCACCAGGCTAGGGACGTTCGCGAGACGCGGGCGGTCGAGTTCACGGGGGTCTCGACCGAGTCCGCGGCCGGCTCCAACGGCTCGTCCGGCCCGGCGGACCTCCCGGCTCTCGGGGTCCTTGCCGTGGCCGCGGGCGACGGCCTGGCGGCGATCTTCCGGGACTTCGGCGTCGCCGGCGTGGTCCACGGGGGACAGTCTGCCAACCCGAGCACGGGCGAGCTGCTCGGCGCGATCCAGGGCGTGAACGCCCGCGAGGTCATCGTCCTGCCGAACAACCCGAACGTCGTGCTCGCCGCTCGCCAGGTCGCCTCGCTGTCGGATCGCCCGGTTGCCGTGGTCCCGACCCGGAACGCGGCCGAGGGCTTCGCCGCCCTCCTCGCGCTCGACCCGCATCTCGACGCGGCCACGAACGCCAGCCAGATGACCGACGCCGCCCGGGCGATCCAGACCCTCGTGGTCACGGAAGCGGTGCGCGACGCGACCATCGGTGGACGCAAGGTGAAGCGCGGCCAGACGATCGCCCTCGATCCCGACGACGGTCTTGTCGCCGCCGACAACGACCGGGAGAAGTGCGTGCTGGCGGCGGTGGCGTCGCTGACCGCCGGCTTCGAGCTGGTCACGCTGTTCTACGGCGACGGCGCGGACCTTGCCGAGGCCGAGGCGATGGCGCGCCGGATCGGGTCGGTGCTGCCGGCGGTGGACGTCGAGGTCCGGCACGGCGGCCAGCCGTACTACCGGTACCTGATCGCTGCCGAATAGCGTGGCCAGGGCGACGACTCCGGCTCCCGTCCCGAACGACCCGGTGGCGCTGCTGTCGACCCCGCTGGCGCGGTCGGGGCTGACGGCCGGGGCGTTGCTGCGGCGGGCGGGCATCCGGCTTGGCTTCTACACCGTCGGCGACCTCCTCTTTCACCTGCCGCGTCGCTACGATGACCTGCGGGAGATGCGCCGGCTCGGCGACCTGCTCTGGACCGAGGACGGGATCGTGGTGTCGGCCCGGGTCCGCGTCGCGGAGGTCAGGGTCGAGCCGACCTTCAGGCGTCGGGTCCAGCGCACGATCGCGCGGCTCGAGGACGAGACCGGGACCGTCGACGCCACCTGGTTCGGGCGCCGGTTCATCGAGCGCCGGTTGCGCGTCGGCGGCGAAATCGTGGTCTCGGGTCGCGTCAAGCATTTCGGACGGCGGCTGACGTTCGACAACCCCGAGTTTCAGGCGGTCGTGGATGAGACCGAGGTCCTTCACGCCGGCCGCATCGTGCCGGTCTACCCGTTGACCGCGGGTCTCACCGCGGCCCGGCTGCGGCTGGCCATCCGCGAGGCATTGGACAAGGCCGGCCATGCCTACCCGGAGTACCTGCCGGAGCCGGTCCGAACCGGGGAGGCGCTCGTCCCGATCGGACGGGCGATCGAGGAGGCCCATTACCCGGGCTCGTTCGAGGGTCGGGACGCCGCCCTGCGCCGGCTCGCCTTCGACGAACTCCTCGCCCTGCAGCTCGGGATGGTCGCCCGGCGGCGGCAGCGCGGCCGCGAAGCCGCGCCGCTGGTCGAGGTCGACGGCGCCGCGGACGCGTCGATCCGGGCGTCGATCGTCGCGTCGCTGACGTCGAAGGTCGGACGGCCGGTCGAGCTGACCGCCGACCAGGCCACCGCCGTGACCGAGATCCGCGGCGACCTGGCCAGGCCGACACCGATGCTCCGGCTCCTTCAGGGCGATGTCGGGTCGGGCAAGACCGCGGTTGCCGCCTATGCCCTGGCGGCGACCGCCCGAGCCGGGCTCCAGGGAGCGCTCCTGGCGCCGACGGACCTGCTGGCGCGCCAGCACCTCGACACGATCGGCGGGCTGCTCGACGGGCTCGGGCTCGGCGTCACACTGCTGACCGGCTCGCTCCCGGCCGACACGAAGGCGAAGGCCACCGAGGCGATCCGGTCGGGCCAGGCCGGCGTCGTGGTCGGGACGCACGCCCTGATCCAGGAGTCTGTCTCGTTCCGCGACCTCGGCCTGGTCGTGATCGACGAGCAGCACCGCTTCGGGGTCGATCAGCGCGGCCAGCTCGAGGCCAAGGCCGGCGGGCGTGTCCCGCACGTCCTGCTGATGACCGCGACGCCCATCCCGCGGACGCTCGGCCAGGTGCTCTACGCGGACCTCGACGTCACCGACCTGCGGACGCCGCCCGAGGGCCGGGTCCCGATCAGGACCGGCATCAAGCGACCGACGGATCTCGACGGCACGTGGGCGTACGTCCGCAAGGAAGCCGCTCTCGGCCACCGGACCTTCGTGGTCGTGCCCCTGATCGAGGAGAGCGACGGGGCCGACGACGGCGCCGTGGCGGCCGAGAGCGAGGCCGTCCGTCTCAGGACGCTCCTCGCGCCACTCCGGGTCGGAATGGTCCACGGCCGGATGAAGCCGGCAGCCCGCGACGCCGAGATGAGCCGGTTCCGCGACGGCGACCTCGATGTCCTCGTCGGCACCACGGTCGTCGAGGTCGGGGTGGACGTGCCGGCCGCGACGATGATGGTCATCGAGGGGGCCGACCGGTTCGGCCTCGCCCAGCTCCACCAGCTGCGCGGCCGGGTGGGACGGGGACTGGTGGACTCGTTCTGCGTCCTGGTCTCGGATTCGATCGACGAGGTGGCGCAGGCGCGGCTCAAGGCGGTCGCCGAGCTGCGCGACGGGTTCGAGCTGGCGGAGCGCGACTTCGAGCTCCGCCGAGAGGGCGACGTCCTCGGGCTGGTCCAGAGCGGCCTGCCGCAGCTCCGCGTGGCGTCGCTCCAGGACCCGGCACATCGCGACCTGGCCGTCCGCGCCCGCGCCCACGCCGAGGTCATGCTCGACGCGGCCGGCGAGCTCCGCCCACGGCAACCGGCGCTGACGGCCGAGCTCGAGACCGGCTGGCTCCGGCGGGTCGCATCGGGCGAACCGGCGAGCGGCGCATGACCGACGCCGGCCGGGTCATCGCCGGCTCCGCCCGCGGGATCCGGCTCCAGGCTCCGGGACACGGGACGCGTCCGCTCGGCGATCGGGTCAAGCAGACCTTGTTCGCGATCCTCGAGCCGGACCTGCCGGGCGCGCGCGTGCTGGACCTGTTCGCCGGCAGCGGGGCCGGCGGCATCGAGGCGCTGTCCCGCGGCGCCGTCACGGCGGTCTTCGTCGAGCGCGATCCGACGGCGGTGTCCGTCATCACGGCGAACCTGCGGGCCGCCGGCCTCGGCGCCGGCATGCGGGCCGCCGTCGTCCGCGCCGATGCCCTCGCCTGGCTGGGCCGGCGACCCGCCGGCGACCCGCCGTTCGACATCGCATTCGTGGACCCGCCGTATGCGGACATCGAGCTCCGCGACCGGGTCCTCGCGGCCCTGGGCGCCGGCGGGGCGCCCCTCGCCCCGAATGCCCGCGTCGTGGTGAAGCACTTCTGGCGCGACCAGCCGCCGCCCCAGGTCGGACTGCTAGCATCGGAACGTGCGCGTCGCTTCGGTGAAACGGCGCTGACGTTCTACCGGCGTCAGGAGGACGGATGAACAGCGTGGCGGTCTATCCGGGCTCGTTCGACCCGATCACCAACGGTCACCTCGACGTCATCGAGCGGGCCGCGAACGTGTTCGAGCGGCTGATCGTGGCGGTGCTCGCCAACCCGCGCAAGGCGGCCCTGCTCGACGTCGAGACCCGCATCGAGGTCATTCGCGAGGCGCTCCGCGAGGACGGCGCGCCGCACGGCCGGATCGAGGTCGAGGCCTTCGACGGCCTGACGGTCGACCTGTGCCGAGCCCGCGGCGCAGGCGCCATCGTGCGCGGCCTGCGGGCCATCAGCGACTTCGAGATTGAGCTGCAGCTCGCCCACAACAATCGCGTCCTGGCGCCCGAGATCGACACGGTCTTCTTCATGACCTCGGTCGGCAACGGGTTCGTCAGCTCGAGCCTCGTGCGCGAGATCGCGTCGTTCGGGGGCGACGTGTCCACGATGATCCCGGTTGCCGCGCTCGCATCGCTCCGGCAGGCGATCAAGGGCCGCTGAGGCCTGGCTCCCGTGCCATAATCGACGCGGTCCGGCCCGTCCGAGCGGGCCAGGCGCCAGGAGGGTCACCCCGATCGACATCATCTTTCTCGTCGAGCGCCTCGAGTCGCTGATCGCGAACGGCAAGAAGCTGCCGCTGACCACCAACGTGGTGCTCGATCAGAACGCGGCGCTCGGCTTGATCGACGAGCTTCGCGTCGCTGTCCCCGAGGAGGTCCGGGCCGCCAAACGGATCAATTCCGAGGGCGAGCGGATCATCGAGAAGGCCCAGGACGAGGCGGAACGGATCGTCGCCAAGGCCCAGGAGCAGGCGGCCTTCCTGATCGACGAGCGCGGGCTGACGCAGGCCGCCGAGGCGCTCAGCCGCCAGATCATCGCGGACGCGCATGCCGACGCCGACGAGATCCGGCGCGGCGCCGACGAGTACGCGGTCGGCGTGCTGGTCGGGCTCGAGGGAGATGTGGTCAAGACGCTCCAGAGCATCAAGAAGGGGATCGCGCTCCTTGACGAGCGCCGTGCCTCGCTCGAGGTGATCGAGACGGGCGAGCCCGAGGACGCCGGCGTCGACGAACGCTGGGAGGACGAGGCGGCCGAGGCATCCCAGGCCCCGAGATGACCGTCCCCGCGTCCGACGGGCCGTTCCTCTGGAACGTCGCCGGACGGCTCGGCGAGCCGCCCGGCTCCGAGCGCGACTACCCGATCCAGCACACCTCGATCGACCTTGGAGAGGACCTGCGCCTGGCCGAGCCGATCGACGGCCGGGTGCGCCTGTCCCGGACCAACCGCGGCATCCTTGCCCGCGCGGACCTGCATGCCGCACTCGCCCTCGAGTGCAGCCGCTGCCTGCGCGAGATCGCCGTGCCTATTGCCGTCGAGGTACAGGAGGAATACCTCCCGTCGATCGACCTGGCCACGGGCCACCCGCTGCCCGTCGATGACGAGCCCGACGTCCTGCGCCTGAGCGACCATCACGAGCTCGATCTCGAGACCCCGGTCCGGGAGGCGATCCAGCTGGCCGAGCCGATCGCGCCGCTGTGCCGTCCCGAATGCCCAGGGCTGTGCGTCGTCTGCGGCGGGCGCCTGGAGGAGGGCGTCCACGACCATCCGGACGACGACGTCGATCCGCGGCTCGAGGCCTTGCGCGGGTTCAGGCCCGAGGACGACTGACGAGGGACCCGGATTCGCGCTAGACTCCGCCGTCGGTCCGGCACGCGCCCCACGGACCTGCGCAGCCCGAACCCGTCCACGCATCGCCCGGCGCGATGACCTCACCACAGGAGCAACCAGGACCCCATGGGTGTACCCAAGCGACGTGTCTCGCATGCCCGTCAGGGTGAGCGTCGCGCGCATCTCGCCATCGAGCTGCCGTCCCTCGAGGAGTGTTCACACTGCCACGAGATGAAGCTGCCGCATCATGTCTGCCCGAACTGCGGCTACCACAACGGTCGACTCGCCATCGAGCTCAAGCCCGCCGCCGCCCCCGACGACACCGCGCGCTGACGCGGTGACCGGACCGCAGCCCGTGTCGCTGCGAACGGGGGGAACGGGCGTCCGCGTCGCCGTCGACGCGATGGGCGGCGATCACGGCGTCTCCGAGGTCGTCCCCGGTGCCCTCGATCATGCCCGGAGCCATCCCGACGACCGGATGATCCTCGTGGGCGACGATGCCGCGATCCGGGCCGCGGCGGGTGCCGCGCTCCCGGCGAACGTCTCGATCGTGCCCGCCTCGCAGGTGGTCGCCATGGACGAGCACCCGGCCCTGGCGCTCCGCGAGAAGAAAGACTCGACGATCCTCGTGGCGATGGACCTCGTCCGTCGCGGCGACGCCGACGCGGTCGTGACCGCCGGGCATACCGGCGCGGGGATGGCGGCGGCGGTCCTGCGGCTGGGCCGGCTGCCCGGCGTGGATCGCCCGGCGCTCGCCGTCCAGATGGTGACCGCCTCGGGCCCGATGGTCCTGCTCGACATCGGCGCCAACCCCGATTCGACTCCCGAGAACCTCGCCCAGTTCGCCCGGATGGGGGCGATCTTCGCCGAGCGCGTCCTGGGCGTGGCCGCGCCTCGGGTCGCGCTCCTGTCGATCGGCGAGGAGAAGGGCAAGGGCGACGCCCGGATCCAGCGAGCCACCGAGCTCCTCGATGCGTCCGGCCTCCGGTTCGAGGGCAACGTCGAGGGGAAGGACCTGCCGCTGCACCTCGCCGACGTGGTGGTCTGCGACGCGGTCCTCGGCAATGTCGTGATGAAGTTCTTCGAGGGCCTGTCGGGCTTCATCTTCGATTTGTGGCGGACCGAGTTCCAGGGGTCGCTGCGGGGACGCCTGGCGTACCTGCTGCTGCGACCCGGCATCGCCCGGATCCGGCACGTCTTCGATTACGAGCGGGCCGGCGGCTCCCCGTTGCTCGGCGTCCGCGGGACGGTCATCATCACGCACGGACGGGCCCGCCGGCGCATGATCGGGTTCGCCTGCGACGTGGCGGCCACGACGGCACGGACGCGGGTGCCGGATCTCATCGCCGAGTCCCTTGCGGCGAGCGCAGCGGCGCCGGCAGGCGCCAGGGAGGCATCGTGAGCGGCCCGCAGCTGACCGTCGGGCGTGGCGTGATCGTCGAGCTCGTGCGCCTCGCCGCGCTCGAGGTGCCCGGAGTCGCACGACTCGGTC
>JACQEF010000342.1 GCA_016200745.1 Chloroflexota bacterium
TCCTGCCCTATCTCGCGGCCGCCGGGATCATCCTGTTCACGCCGCTCTTCTTCGTGCTGGCGGTGTGGGTCTACAAGATCGTCCGGCCGCACGAGAAGATCGGCGAGGTGTGGGAACGGAACCTGGCCGAGGAAGCCCTGCTGGCGGAGGTCGAGGCGATCCACCACTGCCCGACCTGCGAGCGCCGGATCGACGACGAATGGATCATCTGCCCGACCTGCCGGACGCGCCTCAACCGGGTCTGCCCGAACTGCAGCCGGCTGGTTGGTCTGGATTGGTCGTTGTGCGCCTGGTGCGGCAAGGACTTCGAGCGTCGCCCCGCCGCGGCAGTGGGTCTGGAGCCGCTGCCTGGCGTCCGTGAGCCTTCCGGTCGGATCGCGGCGGCCATGCCCGACGCCGCGCCGCGCCCCGCGTCGACCGCCGCGCCCGCGGCCCGGACCAGCGTCCGCCCCTCGACGGCGTCGCGCGCCACCGGCTCCTCGCGGTCGGCCGGCCCCTCGCGCGCGGCCGGCGGCGTCCCGTCCGCCCAGGATCCTCTGCCCGAACGTTGACCACGCCCGTCTCGGGTCCCGAGCCGGACGCCTCGACTGAGCCGCCTCCGAGCCCCCCGGTCGACGATCGGCTCGGGGCGTCGTACTTCACGATCGAAGGCCGCCAGGCGCCCGCGCTGTTCGTCATCGGCTGGCTGGCGTCGATCGTCGGCGGCGTCATCATCGCGATCGCCGTCTCGGCCGACCGCGGTCTCGCTTCCGCGCTGGCCCTGCTCGGCGGGCTCGTGCTCGTCTCGATCGGCCTGGTGGCCGCCGCGGGCTCTCAGGGGATCGAGCGCCGTGCCCGCGGCGTGGCGGGCTACGCCGGACCGTCGCCCCTCCTCGTGTTCGCCGCCTCGATTCCCGTCTCGGTCTTCGCGATCGTCGTGCTGGCGCTTCCGCTCGATGCCGCCGGGGTTGCCCTCGACGGTCCGCTCGGCGCCGTCCTGTCGGTCACGGTCCAGGCAGCCGTCTACCTCGGCCTGGTACGCCTGCTGGTCGTGGATACCGGCGCGCTCGACTGGCGGGCGATGGGGGTCGTGCGTCCAAACCTCCAGGCGCTCGCCGATGTCGCCGGCGGGGCGCTCTGGGCGATCCCGGTCATCGTCCTCACGATCCCGATCTCGGCGATCCTGTTGGCCGTCTTCCCGGTTACCCCGGAGAGCCCGCTGCCACCGACCGGCACGGCGAGCGGTTTCGCGCTCTCGTTGCTGGCCGGCGTGCTGGTCGCGCCATTCGGCGAGGAGGTCCTGTTCCGTGGATTTGCCACGACGGCCTGGGTGCGTGGCATGGGGGTCCGTGGCGGCATCGTGCGGGCGGCGCTCGTGTTTGCCGTCGCCCACGTCCTGACCATCTCCGGGGCCACGACCGCCGACGCGTTCGGGCTCGCGGTGGTCGGGTTCGCGACGCGGCTGCCGATCGCGCTGGCGCTGGGTTGGCTGTTCGTGCGGCGCGGCACGATCTGGTCGTCGTTCGGGCTCCACGCCGCGTTCAACCTGGTCCTGCTGGTGCTCGCCGAGGTCGCCAGCCGGTCGATCTGAGGGGCGGACATGGTGAGAGACGACCGGTGAGCCCCGGTGCACGGCCGGTTGAGTCCCCGATGAGGGCCCGTCCGTAGGCTTCGCATCGTCCTCGTGGTCCGGAGGGCGGGGGGAATCGGCGGGCTCCCGTCGTCCGGGCCCGGGGACGCCCGACGCCGTCGACCGCCACTGATCACCGTTGACCGCTGCTCACTCACGACTGGAGGCGACCGTGGCCCGTGCGCTCGATCCGGGCTTCGCGCCGGGGCCCGCGGCCGGCCGGGTCATTCGCGAGGTGCCGCTTGCGGAACGCCCGCGGGAGCGACTTGCCCTGCGCGGCGTCGGCGGGTTGACCTCGGCGGAACTGATCGGGCTGGTCTGGGGTTCGGGTACTCGCGGGCGTTCGGCGGTCGACCTCGCCGCCGACGCCCTCGCGGCGCACGACGGACTGGCGGGGCTCGCGCGTGCCTCGGAGCCGGAGCTGGCCACAGTGTCGGGCGTCGGCCCCGCCAAGGCCGCGCAGCTCGTCGCCGCGTTCGAGCTCGGCCGGCGGCTCCTCGCCGACTGGCCGGCGGCGCGCTGGACGATCCGCGGCCCGTCGGACGTGGCCGAGCGGCTGATTCTCCAGATGGGACGGCTGGAACGAGAGGAGCTCCGCGTCGTGATGCTCGACACCAAGAACCACGTGCTGCGGGTGGCGACCGTCTACCAGGGCAACGTCAGCTCGTCGCTGGTCCGGGTGGGCGAGCTGTTCCGGGACGCGGTCCGGCTCAACGCGGCAGGCGTGATCCTGGTTCACAACCACCCGTCCGGCGATCCGACCCCCTCGCCCGACGACCTGCACCTGACTGCCGAGGCCCTGGCCGCCGGCCGGCTGCTCGACATCGCTCTCCTCGACCACCTGGTGATCGGCCACGATGCCTACGTCTCGTTGCGCGACCGCGGCGTGATGTTCGACCGGCCGGGCGCGCCGGTCCGGGCCGCGAGCTGACCGCGCCGAACGGCGCCGACCCACCGCCGAACCAAACCGTTCCCCGCGCGGCCGCGCACCCGACCCCTGCGAGCGCCACCTTCAGGCACGGCTGCGGTCATGACCGGACGAGCGGGTATACTGCCCGGGCTTCCCTGCCTGACCCGGATGTCATCGCGTGACTCGCCCAATCTCGGCGACGTCTCGTCGCGATGGACCGCCACCACGAAGGACCCGCCCGGAATCATGCTCGATCGCTTGCTCGGCCTCTTCTCACGCGACATCGGCATCGACCTCGGGACGGCCAACACCCTGGTTCACGTCCGGGATCGCGGCATCGTCATCAGCGAGCCCTCGGTCGTGGCCATCGACGCCAAGACGCGGCGGGTTTTGGCGGTCGGCGCCGAGGCGAAGCGGATGGTCGGCCGCACCCCGGCCAACATCGTCGCGATCCGGCCTCTGCGTGACGGCGTGATCAGTCACTTCGACGTGACCGAGCAGATGATCAAGTACTTCGTCGACCGGGTCCACGACCGGGTCGGCACGATCGCCCGTCCGCGAATGCTGCTGGGCATCCCGTCCGGCGTGACCGAGGTCGAGAAGCGCGCCGTCCGCGACGCCGCGCTCAACGCCGGCGCCCGCTGGGCGCGCCTGATCGAGGAGCCGATGGCCGCCGCGATCGGCGCCGGTCTGCCGGTCAGCGAACCGTCAGGTTCGCTCATCGTGGACATTGGGGGTGGCACCACCGAGGTCGCCGTCATCAGCCTCGGCGGCATCGTCGTGAGCCGGAGCATCCGGATCGGTGGCGACGAGATGGACCAGGACATCGTCGCGTTCGCCCGCCGCGAGTACAACCTGTTCCTTGGCGAGCGGACCGCGGAGGACATCAAGATCGCGATCGGGTCGGCCTACCCGGGCGACTGGGACGCCCAGCGCGTGGCGCTCCGCGGCCGGGACCTGCTGACCGGCCTGCCACGCAGCGTGGAGGTCGGCGCCGACCAGATCCGCGAGGCGATCGAGCCGTCGGTCCAGCAGATCGTCGACACGGTCAAGGACACGATCGAGGAGACCCCGCCCGAGCTGGTCGCCGACATCATGGACCAGGGGATCGTGCTCGCCGGCGGCGGCGCGCTCCTCGCCGGGCTCGACCGCCGCGTCGCCGAGGCCACCCAGATGCCCGTCCACGTCGCCGACGACCCGCTCACCTGCGTGGCCCGCGGGACCGGGGTCGTCCTCCAGAGCATGGACGCCATGGACCGCGTGCTCGTCTCCGAGACGTACTCCCGCCCGCCACGCTGAACGCCGGCGCCGCCGAGGGGATTCGATGACCTCGTTGCTCGCCAACCGGACCACCCGCCGACGCGGGATGGCGTTCGCCATCCTCCTGGTGATCAGCAGCCTGCTGATGGCGTTCTCGTCGAACCCGGCCGTGCGCGAGGTCCAGAACGGCGTCAGCTTCGCCTTCCGCCCGATCCAGGGCGCCGTCCACGACGTGGCGGCCGGGGTCGCTTCGATGGTCTCGGCCGTCTCGGAGATCGACCGGCTCCGCGTCGAGAACGAGGCGCTGCTCCAGGAGAACCAGCGCCTGACGTCGGAGAACGCGCGGCTCGACGAGATCCGGCGCGAGAACGTGCTGCTGACCGGGCTCCTCCAATTGAAGGCCGGCGTCGACTTCAAGACGGCGGCGGCTACCGTGATCGCCCGCGAGTCGTCCGAGTTCCGCCGCCTTGTCGTCCTCGACCGCGGCACGAACGAGGGGATCGCCGTGGGCGACGTCGCGATCGCCGCGGGCGGTGCGCTCGCGGGGCGGGTCGTGGAGGTCGGGCCCGATAGCGCCAAGGTCGTGCTCGTCAGCGATTCGAGTTCCACGGTGATCGGGCAGCTCACCAGCAACGCGGCCACCGGACAGGTGGTGGGCGGACTCGACGACGGGGTCCTCGTCATGAGCCAGATCGACTCGAGCGAGAAGGTCGTCGTGGGCGACGAGGTCGTCACGGCCGGGATCGAGCTGGGTGGCGGGATCCGCTCGCCGTACCCGAAGGGCCTCCTGCTTGGCCAGGTGATCGACGTCCGACGCGACGCCAACGACGTCGTCCAGACCGCGTATCTCCAGCCGGCCGCCAACCTCGACAAGCTCGAGTACCTGCTGGTCATCCTCGACTACCAGGGCGGGCTGCCGCCAATCGAGGAGCAGCCCGTCCCGTGCCCGGACGCGAGCGGGACCTTGCCCCAGGGCGAGCAGCCGTGCTTCAGCCCGAACCCGAGCCCGTCGCAGAGCGCGAAGCCGAGCGTGCAGCCCAGCGTCGCGCCGAGCCCGTCGCGCTGAGCCGCGCCGCATGACCAACCGGCCGCGGCTCGGGTGTCTCTTCGAGATCGTCGAGACGGTCGTCCTCACGCTGATCATCTTCCTGGCCATCCAGACCTTCGTCGCCCAGCCGTATCGGGTGGAGCAGGGTTCGATGGAGCGCACCCTCGAGCCGGACCAGTACGTCCTGGTCGACAAGCTGACGCCCCGTATCGAGCCCTACCAGCGCGGGGACGTCGTCGTGTTCGCGCCGCCGGCCGGCTACGAGCGGGCGGGCGGGGCGCCGTTCATCAAGCGGGTGATCGGCGTCGGCGGCGACACCGTCGAGATCAGGAACGGCGAGGTCATCGTCAACGGGAAGCCCTTGGCCGAGCCCTATCTCTTCGCCGATGCGCCGGGAGACCCTCCCGAGCCCACGGTCGCCACCCAGGAGTCCTGGACCGTGCCCGCCGGCGAGCTCTTCGTGCTGGGCGACCACCGGGCGGTGTCCGAGGATTCGCGGACGTTCGGGACGGTGCCGATCTCGAGCGTCATCGGCCGCGCCTGGCTGCGCTACTGGCCGGTCAACGTGTTCGGGGTGCTCCAGACGCCGACGTATCGCTAGGCGTCGCAACTCAGAGCCGAATCTCGAACTCCCAGGGTCCCGTGAGCCGCTCGACTGGGCCGGGGAACGGGGCCGTGAACGAGGCGACGCGGAGGGTCAGGACGCTGGCGTCCGAGGGCGGTGCCGGCGAGAACCGGATGTCGTAGCGGCTCGCCCCGGTCCCGCCGCCACCTGACCCCTGGCCCGCCGCCGCGTACGCCGTGCCACGGTCGTCGGCCACGGGTGTGCGTGACGATCCCCGCGACGCCGCCGTCCTCGCGGATCTCCACGGCGACGAGCTCGGCGCGGACGTCCGCGGCCTGCACGCTCCTCCCGACGGCGATCACGCGACGAAGCTCGCTCGCGTCGTCGGCGGCGACCCGAATCCAGTCGCGGTGGTAGCGCTCGATCACCTCGTGGCCGGGCGGCCTGGCCGATGATCCGGCGCCCGACCAGGACACGTAGCCTGCCCCACCGCCGGTCCGCGGGTTCATCGCCAGGAGGGCGCCGATCCAGGCCACGCCGAGGAGCGCTCCAACGATCACCCCGATCCCGATCTGGACGCCGAAGCCGGCAACGAGCAGCACCGTGGTCAACAGGACGATCCCGACCACGAAGACCGTCGGAGCCCTCGATGCCACGTGCACGGCGGTCAGCCTATCCCGAGGTGCCCCCGCCTGCCAGCCCGAAGCGACGGCGGTCAATCCGTCCGGCCGTCGGCCACCTCGCGACTGCTACCCTTCGCCACGATGAAGGGCATCGTTCTCGCCGGCGGCACCGCGACGCGGCTCTACCCGCTCACGATCGTCACCAACAAGCACCTGTTGCCGATCTACGACCGGCCCATGATCTACTACCCGATCGAGACGCTGGCCGGGATGGGCGTTCGCGAGGTGATGGTCGTCGTCGGCGGCAAGAGCGTCGGCGACGTCGTCGAGCTGCTTGCGGACGGCGCGGCGTTCGGGCTCGACCTCACCTACCGCTACCAGCCGGGTCCGCTCGGGATCGCGCACGCGATCGGGCTGGCCCGTGACTTCGTGGGCGACGACGCGTTCTGCTGCGTCCTCGGCGACAACATCCTGCGCGGTCCGGCGCTGGCGGACGTCGCCGCGGACTTCGAGACTGGCCAGTACGACGCGGGCACGCTGCTGTACCGGGTGCCCGATCCCGAGCGGTTCGGCGTGGCCGAGCTGGACGCCGATGGCCGGGTCGTCGGGTTCGAGGAGAAGCCCGAGCAGCCCAAGAGCGACCTGATCCCGATCGGGGTCTACTTCCTGCGACCGGACGCCTTTGCCGTGATCGACGGGCTGGCGCCGAGCGCTCGCGGGGAGTTCGAGATCACCGACGTGCTCAACCACTACATCGCCGGCGGACGCCTGTTCACCCGGATCTACGAGGGGCATTGGACCGACGCCGGCACGGTTCCGTCGCTGCTCCGCGCCGCCGCGCTGGCGGCCGAGGACGACGCCGCCGGCCGCCTGTCGCCCCCGGCGATCCGGCCGTTGAGCTGACGTGGCGAACGAGCGCCCGTTCGAGCGCCTGCTGGTGACCGGGGGAGCCGGTTTCATCGGCTCCTGCTACGTGCGCGATGTCCTCGGGCGGCGCGACGGGACCCGGATCACCGTCCTCGACAAGCTGACCTATGCCGGCAACGAGGCAAACCTCGCGCCCGTCCGCGCGGACCCGGAGATGGCCGCCCGGCTGACCTTCGTCCACGGCGACATCGCCGACGCCGACGCCGTCCGCCCCCTGGTCGACGCCGTGGATGCCGTGGTCAACTTCGCCGCCGAGACCCACGTCGACCGCTCGATCCTCGAGCCGGAGGCGTTCCTCGCCACCGGCGTGATCGGGGTCCACGTCCTGCTGGACGCCTGTCGCGCCGCGACCGGCCACCCGAGGTTCGTCCAGGTCTCGACCGACGAGGTCTACGGGTCCGTGCCCGAGGGCCACGCCCGCGAGGAGGCGCCCCTCGCGCCGCGCTCGCCGTACGCTGCGGCCAAGGCCGCCGGCGAGCTCCTCGTCCGGAGCTACGTCATCACCCACGTGGTCGACGCGGTGGTCACCCGCGGCGCGAACACCTACGGTCCGTACCACCATCCCGAGAAGCTGATCCCGCTGTTCATCACCAACGCCATCGACGACCTGCCGTTGCCGCTCTACGGCGACGGCCTCCAGCACCGCGACTGGCTGTACGTCTCGGACCACGCCGCCGCGGTCGACCATGTCCTGCGCCACGGAATCGCCGGCGAGACGTACAACGTGGTCGGCGGCGCGGAGCGGGCGAACCGCGAGGTGGTGACCGCCCTGCTCGAGCGGCTCGGCAAGCCGTGGTCGCTGGTCCGCGAGGTCGAGGACCGGCCGGGCCACGATCGCCGCTACGCGATGGACGGCGCCAAGCTGGCGAGCCTCGGCTGGCGCGCCGCCACGACGTTCGAGGACGGCCTCGCCGCGACGGTCGACTGGTTCGTGGCGAACGAGGCGTGGTGGCGCGCCACGAAGGCGGGCGACTGGGACGGCTGGTACGAGCGGCAATACGGCCGCCGGCTGGCGAACGGACGGGCGGCCGCCCGCGACGGCGTCTGATGCGGGTCGCCGTCACCGGCGCGACGGGCCGCCTCGGCCGCGCCCTGGTGGCCGCCCGGGCCGACGCCCCGTTCACCGGGCCGGCCGGGCCGCTGACCTGGGGCCGCTCGGCCTTCGACCTCGACCGCCCCGACGGAATCGGGGCGCTGCTGGACCGCGACAAGCCCGAGGTCGTGATCCATGCGGCGGCCTGGAGCGACGTCGACGGCTGCGCGCTCGACCCCGAACTGGCGCTGCGCCGCAACGGCGTGGCCACCGGCGTCCTGGCGGCAGCCTGTGCCGCCCGCGGGATCGACCTGCTCGCGATCTCGACCAACGAGGTGTTCGACGGGGGACGCAACGACGGGTACGGCTACGCGCCGACCGATCCGCCATCGCCCGGCAATCCATACGGCGTCTCCAAGCTCGACGGGGAGCTCCGCGCGCACGCCGCCTTCGAGGCGTCGAACGGGGCGACGCTCGGCATCGCCCGGACGGCCTGGCTGTACGGGACGCCCGGGCGCGACTTCCCGAGCCGGATCCTCCTGGCGGCCGACCGGGCCGCCGCGAGCGGGGAGCCGCTGCACGTCGTTGGCGACGAGCGTGGAACCCCGACCTACGCGCTCGACTGCGCGGAGGCTGTCGTCGAGCTGCTGGCCGCCGATGCGATCGGCGGCATCCACCACCTCGTCAACGGGCTGGTCGCGTCGCGCGCCGATTGGGCACGCTACACCGTGGCGCGTGCCGAGCTCGACGTCGAGATCGTTGACATCCCGATGACCAGTTGGCAGCGCCCCTCCATTCCGCCGCGCTGGGGCGTCCTCGCGCCGACGCCGCTGCCCTCCGGGGAGCCACTGCGGGTCTGGCCGGACGCGATGGCCGACTACGCGCCCACGCTCCTGCGCGAGACCCGGGCAGCGAGGGCGGACGCCGCGATCCGGTCGGAAGCGTCACGGTGAACGGAGTGCCCGAGCCGGCGGCCCCCGATGCGCCCTCCGTCCTGCCCGGGGTCCGCGTCGGACGCCTCGTCGGCCACGGCGACGCGCGGGGCTCGTTCACCGAGCTGTGGCGGGCGAGCAACACGGCCACCGGCACCGACGCGTTCGTCCAGGCCAACCTGTCGACCTCGTCGCAGGGCGTGCTTCGCGGACTCCACCTCCACCAGCGCCAGCTCGACTACTGGGTCGTCGTCGGCGGCCGGGCGTTTGTCGCCCTGGTCGATGCGCGCGGCCTGATCGCCGGCACCGCGATGGTCCCTTCGGTGGAGACGCGCGAGCTGGCCGAACACGACTGGGTGGTCATTCCGGCCGGGGTGGCACACGGGTTCCTGGCGCCCGAGCCGACGCGACTGCTCTATCTCGTGACCAACGAGTACGACGGGTCCGATGAGCTGGGTTTCGCCTGGGACGACCCGGCGGTCGGCGTACCGTGGCCGGTCCTGAGCGTGACGGCCGACGGGCGGCCGATCGTGTCCGAGCGCGACGCGTTCAACCCGCCCCTGGCCGCGCTGGTGGCCCGCCTCCGGTCGTAGGCCGGCCGGCTCGCTCGCGCCCGGGGCGTCTCGCTGGCCCCGGAGCAGCTCTGGCGCCGCTCCGATGGTCCTAGCCGGGTCGGGACCATCCCGGGATTGAGCGTGCGGCTGGCCGGGGCGAGGCTGTCGCACGTATCGCGGTACGCCCCGAACCCCCTGGAGTTCTGTTGCGCAAGTCCGGCCTCGCCCTCGCCCTGATCCTCATCGCCTCGCTCGGCCTCGCGGTCCCATCCGTCTCGGCGGTGAGTCCAGGCGCCAAGGTCGTGATCATCGTCGGCGCGACGGAGGGGACGACGGCCTCATACCGCCGGGACGCGGATGCCGCGTACAAGACAGCGATCCAGTACACGCCCAACGTGGTCAAGGTCTACAGCCCGAACGCGACCTGGGCGCGAGTCAAGGCAGCCGTCGTGGGCGCCTCCGTGGTGATCTACCTGGGCCACGGCAACGGCTGGCCGAGCCCGTACACCTACGACCCGCAGTTCAGGACCAAGGACGGTTTCGGGCTCAACGCGGTCGAGGGCGCCGGCGACTACAACCGCGTGTACTACGGCGAGCCGTACATCGCGACCCTCCAGCTTGCTGGCGCCGTAGTGATCCTCAACCACCTGTGCTACGCCGCGGGCAGTTCGGAGCCCGGATACCCGGAGCCCACCGTCGACGTGGCCCGGCAGCGCGTCGACAACTACGCATCCGCGTTCCTCAAGGCCGGTGCGGCCGCCGTGATCGCCGAAGCCCGCATGGGGCTGGACGGCTACATCCGGGACCTGTTCACGACCACCCAGCCGCTCGAATCGCTGTGGGCCAGCCAGGCCGGTGCGAACGGCAACATGGCGTCATTTCCATCAGCCAGGACACCCGGCGCCACGGCGTTCATGGACCCGCAGACGCCGACCTCCGGCTTCTACCGATCCCTCGTCGTGCGTGCGGCCGGCGCGCTCAACAGCGGACTGGCCGGCGGCGGCGCCGGCGACACGAGCGTCGATCCACCGAGCCTCGCGGTCCCCGGCAACGCGTCCGTCGCCGTCGATGCCGCCGATCTCTTCGCCGATCCGGGTCTCGGATCGGCGCCGGTCCGGACGCTTGCCGCCGGCACGCGTCTGCGCCTGGTCGGGGAGCCT
Source organism: Chloroflexota bacterium (assembly GCA_016200745.1). GTDB lineage: Bacteria > Chloroflexota > Limnocylindria > Limnocylindrales > CSP1-4 > SPCO01. The sequence continues at coordinate 10,622 of JACQEF010000342.1, forward strand.
GCCGCCGTGTCGGCGCAGGCGACGCCGCTCGTTCAGGTCCAGGGTCTGGACGACCCGAGCATCTCCGGCTTCGTCGATCCTGCCAACCTCGCGCCGCGCGACGGCACACCGCCGTCGCTGACCTCGTTCGAACTGGGGACCGGCGCCATCTCGCCGAACGGCGACGGGGTGGCCGACCAGGCTGTGCTCTCCGGGCAGTTCAGTGAGGCGGCTAACTGGAGCGTGACCATCTCGAATGCCGCCGGCAACGTGTTCCTCCAGCAGTCGGGCTCGGGCCAGGCCTTCCAGGTCGTCTGGAACCCGCTCGCGAGCGGCCAGTACGTCGCCGACGGCGGCTACGCCGTCACCGTATCCGCCGAGGATGCCTGGCAGAACCGCGCGGCCGACTACCGTGGCACGATCGCGGTCGACAGCGGCCCCGCGCAGCTCGCCTCGCTCACGCCGGCGGCCACCACGGTGTCCACCTTCTCGCCGAACGGCGACGGCTACCGCGACACGGTCGCGCTGACCGCCACGCTCTCGGAGCCGGGGTCGCTGGCCGTCGCCGTCCGTGCCGTGAACGGGATCACCCTCAAGACCTGGACGGTCCCCACCACCGGCGCGCCGACCGGCGTCGCGTGGGATGGCCGCGATGCAAACGGCAACGTCGCCGCCGACGGGCGATACGTGGTGTCGGTCACGCCGGTCGACGCCGGCGGCAACGCGGGGGCCGCCCAGGAGCGGACCGTGAGCCTCGCGACCGGCCTGGGCTGGGTCGCGACCGCGATGCCGGTCTTCTACCCGCAGGATCGGGACTCGCTGGCCACCACGACGACGCTGTCCTTCAGCCTCGCGCGCCCGATGACCGTCACCTGGACGCTGCGGGACGCCGCGGCCAGGATCGTCGATACCCACCTCTCGGCGACGCCGCTGCCCGCGGGCACGCAGACATGGACCTTCGACGGCCGCCGCTCCGACGGGACCATGCTTCCGCCGGGCCGATACCTGTCGTCCGTGACCGCGAGCGATGGCTCGGTGGTCGTGGCGCAGTCCGTGGCGTTCGAAGCGGACGCCTTCCTGGTCAAGCCGACCGACGCGACGCCGCGCCGCGGCCAGACGATCACGGTCAACGTGACCTCGGCCGAGCCGCTCTCGGCGAGCCCGCGCCTGTCGATCTACGAGCCCGGGCTGGCGGCCTGGAGCACCACGCTCAAGCGCGTGTCCGGCAATGTCTACAAGGCCGCTGTCCGGCTGCGCACCGGCGGGGGCGCTGGGACGGTCTCGTTCCGGGTGACCGGGATGGACGTGACCGGCGCCACCCAGCGCACGACGCGCGGCTTCCCGCTGCACTGACCGCACCAGACCCCACCAGACCCACCCGTACCATGCCCGACCGGGACCTTCGGCCGGTAGACCCAGGCACGCTCGCTTCCTAGAGTCGGGCGTCCTGGCTCCCGCCGATGAGGTATGCCGTGCCGATGGTCCCGTGCCGCCCGACCGACCGACGAGGTCGCCGTGTGCGCGCACGTGCGATCAGCTCGCTGGTCGGGCTCCTGTTCCTGCTCGGGCTGCTTCCGGCCGCCCCGGTCGGCGCGACGGGGGGATCCGGCACGGACGCGATTGCGACGATCGACGGCCTCCGGCCGTCGATCCAGTACGAGCAGGCCATGGCCCACGCGAGCGACACCACCGCCTTCGCCGCGGGGGCCCGGGTCAGCGTGCCGTTCACGCCGCGACTCGCCGACCGCTGGACGGTCGACGGATCGCACGCCGTCCCGCTGCCGGCCGGACGCCTGACCGGCGGAGCGATCCGCGACGGCCGAGCGGTGCCCGACGCGGCACCGGGTCCGGATTGGGTCGCACCGCGGGCGCGGCCGGCCGGCCCGATCGATTCCCCGTTCGTGGATCCGTCGGCCGCCATCTCGACCCATCTGGCCGCGGTCGTCGACCCGGGCGGTCTCCGTCGCGAGGTGTTCGGCTTCCTGCCGTACTGGGAGATCGCCGACCCGTCGACCCGGCTCGACTGGGAGAAGCTCTCGACGATCGCCTACTTCGGCGTTGGCGCGACCGCCAGTGGCGACCTCCAGCGCACGAACTCGGACGGCTCCACCACGGTCGGCTGGAGCGGCTGGACGAGCTCGAACCTGACGAGCGTCATCGACCAGGCCCACGCCAGCGGCGCACGGGTCGTGCTCACCGTGCAGAGCTTCGCCTGGACCTCCAGCCAGCTCGCGACGCAGAAGGCTCTGCTGGGCAACGCGGCCGCGCGCGACAACCTGGCCCTCCAGATCGCGGCTGCCGTGCGCGATCGCGGCGCCGACGGCGCCAACCTCGACTTCGAGCCGATCGCCGCGACCTACGCCGACGAGTTCACCGCCCTGGTGCAGGCGATCCGGGCGCAGCTCGACGCCGTGGCGCCCGGCTACCAGCTCACGTTCGACACCATGGGCTGGATCGGCAACTACCCGATCGAGGACGCGACCGCCCCGGGCGGCGCGGACGCCGTGGTGGTCATGGGCTATGACTACAAGACCGGCACGTCGGGCAACGCCGGCTCGGTCTCCCCGATCGGCGGGCCGACCTACGACCTCGCCGATACGCTCGCCGCCTACGTGGGCCGGATCCCGCCGTCGAAGGTGATCCTCGGCGTGCCGTACTACGGCCGTGCCTGGTCCACCTCGTCACCGGCGCTCAACGCGACCACGGTGTCGGCGGCAAAGTACGGCTCGTCCGTGGCCGTGCTCTACGAGTCCGCGCTCGAGTTCTCGGCGCAGTACGGCCGCCTCTTCGACCCGGTCGAAGTCGTCGCCTGGACGACCTACCCGAAGCAGAACTGCACCGCGACCTACGGCTGCGTGACCGCCACGCGCGAGCTCTACTACGACGACGCCCAGACGCTCGCCGCGAAATACGACCTGGTCAACAGCTATGGCATCCGCGGCGTCGGGATCTGGGCGCTCGGCTACGACGGATCGCGGCCCGAGCTCTACCAGGTGCTCAAGGACAAGTTCATCACCGACACCATCCCGCCCGCGATCACCGGATCGACGGTCAGCCCCTCGGTGTTCTCGCCAAACGGCGACGGCCGCCAGGACAGCACCACGATGACCGTCAGCGTGACCGGCCTCATCCGGTACGGCTGGACGGTCGAGCCGTTCGTCGACGGCATGGCCGGACCTCCGATCGTCCAGGGTTCCGCCGACGGCGAGACCGTCGCCTACACCTGGGACGGGCGCGCCCCGGACGGGACGCCGGCGCCGGACGGCACGTACCGGATCACGGTCTGGGCGGCCGACGCGTCCGACAATCGCTCGACGGTGCAGCAATTCGTCACCATCGACAACACGGCCCCGGTCCTGACGGCCTCCGCGGCGCCGGCGTCGATCTCGCCCGACGGCGACCGCCGCTTCGACGTCACCACGCTCGGCCTGACGAGCACCGAACCGGTGACCGGACGAGCCCGGGTCATGGACGCGAACGGTGTCGCCGTCCGCACCTGGAAGTTCGCGACGGCGACGACGGGGACCTGGACGTGGGACGGCAAGGACGCGGCGGGCACGACCGTTCGCGACGGCACCTACACGTTCCGCCTTGACGGCGTGGACCCGGGCGCCAACGGCACCGTCCAGCAACTGCCGATCCTGGTCGACCGGACGATCGGCTCGATCACCTGGGCGATGCCGTCGTTCCGGCCGAAGGGCGGCCAGACCGACCGGCTGTCGTTCAGGCTGACCCGGGCGGCGACCGTGGCGGTCTCGATCTACCAGGGCAAGACGCTCATCCGCCGGATCTGGATCGACAGGGCCGTGGCCGCGGGCTCGTTCAGCTGGTCGTGGAACGGACGGAACGGTCATCGCGAGCTCGTCCCGCCCGGCGTCTACACGGCCTCGATCGCCGCCACGAGCGCGATCGGCGTCTCGCGCCTCACTCGGACCGTGACCGTCAAGGCGCGGTGAGCACGGCAGCAAGGTGAGTTCCGTGTGGGTTGGGAACGGGCCCAGAATCACGAATATGGGCACCGCAATGGTCACGCCAAACAAGGGTGGCCGGCCCATTGATTTGACACCTGCTCGTGGCCGAAGATGAAGGAGCGCCGGCCGAGAATACCTGGGGTGGAGCAATGTCGACGCGCAGGTCTCCAATCTATGGGCTCTGGGCGGTCACGGCCGGCGCTCTGGCTTTCGTCCTTGCTGCCTGCTCGGTCGGATCGAGTCCATCACCGACCCCGGTCCTGAGCGACACGGAGTCCGCGTGTCAGATCGACGACTCGCAGGGACCAGCCGAAGTGCCAACCCTTCGTGCCGCTGTCGAGATCGACCGCGGCAAGGAGTCCGCGATTCTGGTCGCGGCGCCATCGCAAGCGTCGGGTTTCTACATCAGCGCCTGTCACCTGATCCACGGTGAAGCGCGAACCTATTCGGACGGCGCGAGCGGCGGGCTGTTCGGGCCGCTCGGTAACGCCGCGGTATCGGTCGATCAGATCGTCACCGTAGATGGCCCGCCACAGGAAGCTCTCCTGGGCGGTCGGGTCCGTGCGGGCGTCGTCCGGCTCGTGGTGACTCGGGCGACTCGTACCATCGTCGAGGCGACGGTAGTTGACGGCTACTACCTTGCCTGGTGGGATGGGCCTGCCGATGCCGTCGTCATTCGGGCGCTCGACGCATCCGGGACGGTACTGGAAACCATCAACGATCGGAACGGCATCATCACCGGGCCACCCGAGCCGATCCCGGGTTTTGAGACGCCGTACCACCGGCTGCCGACGCCGGATCCCGGAGGCTGACCACAGGAGATCTGGCGCGGCCTTCCTCCGACGGGTTCTATGCGTGGGCGTTCGAGCCGAGATCGTTTCGGTCCTTCGCAGCCCCGACCATGCCAACGCCGACCGCGACCCTGGCAACCTTCGGAGGGCGCGGTCCACGTCATGGACCTGGTGGAACCCACACAACACCTCACCTCGCTGCCGTACTCAAAACGCAGTGACTGGCGGCGCCGTGACCGTCAAGGCGCCGTGACCGGCGCGCCATGACCGGCAAGGCGCGGGGCCGGGTGGCCGCCCGTACACTTGCCGCGATGACAGAGCCGACCGAGGTCTCCCCGACCACCGAACCGGGGGCGGACGATTCGCGCACGGGTGCTGGCGTCTGGGTCATCGTTCCGACCTTCAACGAGGCCGACAACCTGGGCCCGATCACCGCCGCCATCCACGATGCCCTGCCGGCGGCCACGGTCCTCGTGGTCGACGACAACTCGCCGGACGGCACGGGCCGGCTGGCCGACGAGCTCGCGGGCTGGGATCCGCGTGTCCGCGTCCTCCATCGCCCCGCCAAGCAGGGGCTCGGTCGGGCGTACCTCGACGGCTTTGCCGCTGCGCTCGATGGCGGCGCGGCCACGATCGTCCAGATGGACGCCGACTTCAGCCACGACCCCGCTACCCTGCCCGGACTCATCGCCCCGGTCGTCGCGGGCGAGGCGGATCTCGTCATCGGCTCGCGCTACACGCGCGGCGGCGGCGTGGTCGACTGGGGCATCGGGCGGCAGGTGATCTCGCGGGGCGGGAGCCTGTTCGCCCGGACCGTCCTCGGACTGGGGCCGCGGGACCTGACCGGCGGGTTCAAGGCCTGGCGGGCGGCGACCCTGGCCGGCATGCCGTTTGCCGGGGTCCATGCCGGCGGCTACGTCTTCCAGATCGAGATGACTTTCCGGGCCGCCCGCGCCGGGGCACGGATCCGAGAGCTGCCGATCACGTTCCGCGATCGGCGGGTGGGCCAGTCGAAGATGAGCCGCCGGATCGTGGCCGAGGCGCTCGTGGTGGTCGTCCAGCTCCGGGCGGAAGAGCTGCGCGACCGGCTGCTGCGTCGCCGGCCCTCGTGACCGACGCCCCGGTCCGCCGCCTCGGCACCGCCGTCGTCCCCGCCCCGCCGGGCGTCCGGGTGGTGCTCGACGCGCGACCGCTCCAGACTCCGGAGCGAGCGCCGCTGACCGCGACCTATCTCGACGCCCTCCTGCGGGCGTACGACGACGAACCGATCGCGGGCGAGTCGTTCGCGATGTTCCTCCGATCCGACCTGGACGATCCCACCAGGCGCTATCGACGCCTCGAGGTCGTGGGCCGTCGGCTGCTTCCGCCCACCCGGCTGCTGCGTTCGGCGGCGATGACCGTCGACCCGTTCCTGCTGCGGGGCGCCACCCTTGGCGCCGCCTGGCGGGCCGAGCGTGGCGGCGCGGCCGGCGCCGTGTACCACGCCGTCGGCGGCGCGTTGCCGATCGCTCCCGACCTGCCCGTGGTGGTGACCCTGCTCGATCTCGCGCCGTGGGAGATGCCGGACTCGTTCCAGGGATCGCTGGCCAACCGGTTCGGGCAGCGCCTTCGGGCGCAGCAGCTCCGTGAGGCCTCGGCGGTGCTCGTCGGGAGCCAGGCCGCGGCGCGCGCCGCGCGGCGGCTGCTCCACCTCCACGAGGATCGGATCCGGATCGTCCCGCTCGCGCCGCGCGCCGCGTTCGCGGCGGCCGCCGGGCAGCGCCGGACGAAGGCGGACACGGTGGCCCTGCAAGAGCGGCTCGGCCTGGCCGAGCGCTACCTGGTCTTCTCCGGACGATTCGACGCCCGGCAGGACCTCGGGACGCTGCTGAAGGCGCTGGCGGGGCTGGCGGCGGCCGGCCGTCCGACCGAGCTCGGTCCCGCGGTTCCGTGGCCGCCGCGGGTCCTGCTCGTGGGCGCCAGCCCGGACGACCGCGCGTCGCTCGCCCGCGCGGCCGCGCGCGAAGGGATCGGCGAGTCGCTGGCCTACGCTCCGGCGCTGGCGCCGGACGCTCTCGCCGGGCTCGTCCGCGCCGCGCGGGCGGTCATCCTTCCTGTGCTGTCCGACGCGGCCGGGCTGCCGGTCATCGAGGCGATCGCCTGCGGAACGCCGGTCGTCGCGACCGCCGTGGGTCCGTTGCCCGAGCTGATCGGGCCGGCCGGGCTGCTCGTCGGACCGGGCGAGCAGGATCGCCTCGCCGTGGCGCTCGCGACGATCTGGGCGGACGACGGCGTGCACCAGCGGCTCGTGACCGCGGCGAAGGTGCGGGCGAAGGTCGGCAAGCGGACGTGGGCGGACGTGGCCCGCGACACCCGGTCGATCTACGCCGACGTCGGGGTCCGGCGGGAGCGGCCGGCCGGCGGCTGAGTCCCGATCAGGACGGGGACGGAGAGGGTGACGCGCTCCCGCTCGGTGTCGCGGACGGGGCGGGCGGGGTGTCGCTGCCGTCCTTGACCGTCACGATCGACCCGAGCGGCATCACCTGGATGAACGTCTGGCCGGCCGTCAGCGTGACCGGGTTCCCGTCCGCGTCGAAGAACTGCGTCGGCGCGGTCAGGGAAGCCTTCCTCCAGGTCCCCGCGATCGTCCGGCCGTTGGTCGAGATCCAGGCCTTCCCGCTCCCGACGACCTTGGCCTCCAGGCGGTGCTTGTTCGGGTTGCCGTCGTTGAGCGGCCCGAACGACATCAGCATGACCACGACGTTGCTGGGCGCCACGCGCTGGCCCGTGGCGGCGTCGGTCTGGGCGGCCTCGCCGGTCACCGAGCGCGGGTAGGTGTTGGTCGTCCGGTCGTAGCGATAGGTGATCGTGTTCGCCGGATAGACCACGCGGATCAGCCCGCCGTATGGCCGCGCGTCCACCGGCGCGTCGGGCGCGAACTGCCAGGCGGCCGGTTGGAGCTCGTCCTTCGCCCCGATCCGCTCCGCCATCTTGCGCAGCAGGTCGCCGTCGGTGTAGGCGTTGTGGGGCGCCGCGCGCTCCTTGATCCGGTGGAAGAAGATCCCGCCCCAACGGAACTCGTCGGCGTTGTAGACGAGCTGGCCCTGGCCCTGCCCCGCGAGCGTCGACATCGCCTGTGGCGAGCCGCCGACGTGGGCGAAGACCGAGTGCCACTCGGCTGCCCACGCGATGTAGTAGTAGCGCGCGCTCCGGACCGGACCCACGCTGCCGGGCTCCTGGTCCTGGAAGATCAGCATGTAGCGCGGGATCCCGCCCTCGGCGGGGGCCTGCCATACGACGGACGCGGCGCTGAACCCCGATTGCGGCCGGGCCGGTCGCAGGTCGTCGATCATCACCGCGATCGGCCGCCGGGCGGCGATGTCCGGGGTGACGAGCCGGCCCGTGAGCGGCGCCGGGACGAGGACCGGCGTCGGGCTGGGGCTCGGCGTAGGCCGGGGCGTCGGGCTCGGCGCGGTGGACGGGCTCGCCGCGACGAGCCCTTCCGGATTGCCCGATCGCGCCGCGGCCGGTTCGCTGGGCCCGGGGCCATTGGACCCCGGGAACCCGCCGGCGAGGAGCGCCCCGATGGCGACGACGCCCACCAGCACCAGGATGCCCGCCCCGGCCAGGACCGGGCGCCTCATCGTTCGAACACTCGCTGCGTCCCCTCCGTCGAGCCGGACCGGTCGGCCCACGGGAGACGCCGCGGTGCCGCGCGGAGGATACAGGACGAGGCAACTCTGAGAGGGTAGTCTGGGTCCAGACACGCGGCCCGAGCCCTCCATCCGCTCGCGCGACCGCTCGATCGAGGAAGGTCAGATGACCGATCCGACTGCCGCCGATCCGACTCCAACCCAGCCCACCAAGATCACCCGGGCGCGCGCCACGACATCGGACATCCCGAAGCGGGCCCCTCGCGCAAGGCCGCCGGCCCCGGCCAATGCGGCCCCGGCCGTGCCGGACCTACCGGTGCAGGCCCCGGCGGCGCTCCGCCAGCCGCCGGTTCGCCCCGATCGAATCGAGATCCGCGAGGGCGGTGCCGACCACGTGGAGGCCGACCGGGTCTCGGTCACCCAGGGTGGGATCACCTCGGTCGACGCCGACAAGGTCGACGTCCGGATGGGCGGGATCGTCTACGCCCACGGGGACGAGATCTCGGTCAAGCTCGGTGGCGTCACGCTCGCCCGTGCCGAGCACCTGACGATCGAGCGCGGCGGTGTCGGCGCCGCGTTCACGCGCGAGGCCAGCCTGACCCAGGCCTACGCGCGATCGGTCCTGGCCCAGGAGGTCCGCGTCCACCAGAGCCTCATCGGGACGGTGGTCACGGCACATGCCTCGTTCGACCGGCCCAGCGGTGTGCTGATGCTCATCGCCGGTCGCGTCGACGGACCCGTGAAGGCGCTGCTCGACTGGCGCGGGGCGCTCGCGTTCGGAGCCGCGTTCGGCGTCGTCTGGGGTCTGATCCGGCGTCGCTGACCGGCCTCGTCGGTCGGGCCCCGGGGCGGTTCGGGCAGCGGGACGATATACTCGGTCGGCTCGTCCCCCCGCCCGCATCGTCCAGGAGATGCCACCCGTGATCGACCCTTCCGCGCGTGTCCATGCCAGCGCGGACCTCGAGGCGGACGTGACGGTGGGTCCCGGAACCAGCATCTGGCACCGCGCCCAGATCAGGACCGGAGCCCGGATCGGGCGCGATTGCGTCATCGGCCGGGACGTGTTCATCGACGAGGGCGTCCCGCTCGGCGATCGCGTCAAGGTCCAGAATGGCGCGCTCATCTACCACGGCGTGACCGTCGAGGACTCCGTGTTCATCGGCCCGGGCGCCATCCTGACCAACGATCGCCACCCGCGCGCGATCACGGCCACGGGCAGCCTCGCCCGCGACGCCGACTGGACCGTCAGCCCGATCGCCATCAAGCACGGCGCGTCGATCGGAGCGGGCGCGGTTGTCGTGGCCGGGTGCGACGTCGGCCGCTACGCGATGGTCGGAGCGGGCGCCGTCGTCACCCATGAGGTCCCCGACCACGCGGTCGTCGCCGGCAATCCGGCTCGCGGGATCGGCTGGGCGTGCGCCTGCGGCCAGCGCCTGATCGACTCGACCGGCCATCCGGCCCCCGCCACCCGCGAGCGGTATGCCCGCGACCCTGAGCTGAGTTGTCCCGTGTGTGGACGCCGCTACGCGTTCACGCTCGAAGAAGGAATCCTGCACGAGCGACAGGGTCCCGCTGTCGCACAAGGAGCACGCCCATGATCCCCATTGCCCGCCCGGATCTCGGCCAGGAAGAGATCGACGCCGTCACCCAGGTCCTGAGCAGCGGCATGATCGCGCAGGGTCGCAAGGTCGCCGAGCTCGAGAGCCTGTGGGCCGAGTTCATCGGCGTGAAGCACGCGATCGCGATGTCCAACGGGACCGCGGCGCTGATGTCGATCTTCGCGGGCATCGACCTGGAGCCCGGCGACGAGGTCATCACGGTCGCCCACACGTTCGCGGCGACGGCGAACGCGATCCTGTACACCGGCGCCACGCCCGTCTTCGTCGACATCGAGCCCGACACGTACCTGATCGACGCCAAGCGGATCGAGGCGGCGATCACGCCGCGGACCAAGGCGATCTGCCCGGTCCACCTGTTCGGCCTGACCGCCGACATGGACATGATCCAGGCGATCGCCGACCGCTACGGGCTGGCCGTGGTGGAAGATGCCTGCCAGGCGCACGGCGCGACGTTCCGCGGCCGGCGGGTCGGCAGCTTCGGCCACGGTGCGTGGAGCCTGTACGCCACCAAGAACATGACCACCGCCGAGGGCGGCTTCGTGACCACCGACGACGACAAGCTCGCCGACTGGCTGCGCCGCTACCGGAACCAGGGGATGCGGACGCGCTACCAGTTCGAGATGCTCGGCTTCAACTTCCGGATGACCGATGTGGCGGCAGCCATCGGGATCGTCCAGCTCACCAAGCTCGAGCGGAACACCGAGCGTCGGCGAGCCATCGCGGCGCGCTACGACGAGGCGTTCGGCGAGCTGCCGATCGGCCTGCCGATCACGCCGGACGGCCGGACCCACGTGTTCCACCAGTACACGCTCGACGTGGGCGGCGCCCGCGACGCGATCGTGGCCGACCTCCGCGAGGCGGGCGTCGGGGCGGACATCTACTACCCGGTCCCGGTCCATCGGCAGGAATACATCATGGAGCGCGGCCTCCACGCCGACCTGCCCGTCACCGAGGCGGCCGCCGCCCGGACGCTTGCGCTGCCGATGTTTCCCGGGCTGACCGACGCCGAGCAGGGCCAGGTGATCGACGCGGTTCGCGCCGCGGTCGAGCGACACCTGGGGGCCGCGGCTCCGGACCAGGGCACCGCGGAGGTCGCCGGCGCCGCCGGCTCGGCCGGCGCCGCCGGCTCGGCCGGCGCATGACGTCCGCCTGGCACCCGGCCGGGGCCCGGGAGCTCCGGCTCGGCCTGGCCGGGCTTGGCTCCATGGGCCGCAACCATCTGCGGATCCTGTCGAGCCGTCCCGGCATCCAGCTCGTCGCCGTCGCCGACCCGGTCGCGGAGGTCCTCGCCACCGCGATCGCGGGCACGCCGGCGCAGGGATTCGCCGATCCACTGGCGATGATCCGCGAGGCCGATCTCGACGGGGTCGTCATCGCCGCTCCGACCAACGCCCACCGCGAGCTGGCGCTGGCGGCGATCGAGCGCGGCATCGCCGTGCTGGTCGAGAAGCCGCTGGCGGGGACGGTCGACGACGCCCTCCAGATCGTCCACGCCGCGCAGGCCAGGGGTGTCCCGGTCCAGGTCGGTCACGTCGAGCGGTTCAACCCGGCCGTGCTCGAGCTCGGCCGGCTCCTCCATGCAGGCTGGCTGAGCACGGTCTACGCGATCGTCAGCCGCCGGGCGGGCCCGTTCCCGGCGCGGATCCGCGACGTCGGCGTGACCATCGACCTCGGCACCCACGACGTCGACATCCTGTCGTGGATCGCCGGCGAGCGACCGACCCGGGTCTACGCCGAGCTGGCGCAGCGGATCCACGCCGATCACGAGGACCTGCTGTTCGGTCTGCTGCACTTCCCATCCGGTGCGACCGGCATGCTCGACGTCAACTGGCTGACCCCGGCCAAGCGCCGCCAGCTCACGGTGGTCGGCGAGGAGGGCATGTTCGAGCTTGACTACCTGACCCAGCGCCTGACGTTCACCCGGGCCGACGTCAACCACCCGATGATGATCGGCGGCTATGCACCCACCTTCACCGGTGAGGTCGCCGAACTTCCGGTCGCCAACGCCGAGCCGCTCGGGGCCGAGATCGACGCATTCACCGGCATCATTCGGGAGGGCGGCACGCCCGCCATCAGCGCCGCCGACGGAGCCTGGGCCGTGGCCATCGCGAGCGGCCTGCTCCAGGCCGGCAAGGACGGTCGACCGGTGGATCTCACCTCGCTCTCGACAAGGCTGGAAACCGAATGACGATCACCACCCGACCCACCCACACCGGCCCGAGCCTGCTCGGCGGCTCGATCGACGTCCCTGTGAACCCGTGCCTCCACGAGGCGCCACGATTCGTCTCGCCATGGATCGCCGAGCCCGGGACCGTCGGGTCGGTCGCGCTCGTCGGCGCCGGCAAGATTGGCCTGCCGCTTGCGGCCCAGTTCGCGAGCCATGGCTGGCAGGTCACCGCGGTCGACGTCAACGAGGCCGTCGTGGCGGCCATCAACGAGGGTCGCTCGCACGTCGGCGAGGAGCCGGGCCTGGTCGAGTCGGTCGCGGCGGCGCATGCCGCGGGCAAGCTCCGCGCGACGACCGACGGCACCGCCGCCGCGCGGGCCGCCGACGTGGTCGTGATCATCGTTCCGGTCATGCTCGACGACCGCCACCAGCCCGACTACCGCTACATGGACGCGGCGGCGGCGGCCGTCGGGCCAGGCCTGCACCACGGTTCGCTCGTGATCTTCGAGACGACGCTTCCGGTCGGCGACACCCGCGGCCGCTACCGGCCGGCCCTCGAGGCCGCCAGCGGGCTGACGGTCGAGCAGGACCTGTTCGTCGCCTTCTCGCCGGAGCGGCTGCTGTCCGGCCACGTCTTCGAGAACCTGGCCACCTATCCCAAGCTGGTGGGCGGGCTCGGCCCCGCATCCACGGCGCGGGCGGCCGCGTTCTATGCCTCGACCCTCGACGCCGAGATCGTGGCGATGAGCAGCGCCGAGGCCGCGGAATTCTCGAAGCTGGCCGAGACGACCTATCGCGACGTCAACATCGCGCTGGCCAACGAGTTCGCCAACTACGCGGAGCGGGCGGGGGTGGACATCCTCGAGGTCATCGCGGCCTCCAACAGCCAGCCGTACAGCCATATCCACCAGCCGGGGATCGGCGTCGGCGGGCA
>JACQEF010000343.1 GCA_016200745.1 Chloroflexota bacterium
CGCCGCTTCCGGGCGGCTGAGCGGGTATCGCGAGGCGCTGGCCGCCGCCGGGCTCCCCGACGACCCGGCGCTGGTCGCCGAGGGCGCCTTCGACGCGTCGAGCGGGCATCGAGCCATCGCCGAGATCCTCGCCCGGACGACGCCCGACGCCATCTTCGTGGCCAGCGACGTGGTGGCCATCGGCGCGATCGCCGGGCTGCGCGACGCGGGCTTCGGGGTGCCCGGAGACGTGTCCGTGGTCAGCTTCGACGCCATCCCGCTGGCGGCCTATCTCGATCCACCCCTGACCACCATCCGCCTGCCCGCCTACGACCTCGGTCTGGCGGCCGGGCGGGCCATCCTCGAGCGGATCGCCGGCCGTCCGGTGGCCGCTCGGACCCTGCTCCCCACCGAACTCATCGTTCGAGCCTCGACCGCCCCGCGCCACGGGGTGGTGGGACGGCTCGCTTGATCACCCGGGCCACCTGGCCCACACCGCAGCGCCGGCCGAACGCCGGGCAGAAAGAGGAGAGCGCCATGGAGGATTCGTTCATCCGGCGTCGACGGCTCGTGGCGGGCCTGGTCGCGTCGGTACTCACCGTGGGGGCGTGCTCGAGCAGCGGCGCCACGTCGACACCCTCGTCCGAGGCATCCGTCGCGGCGCCATCGGCCGAGGCGTCGACCGGTACCGAGAGCGCCGCCCCGTCGTCGGGCGGCCAGATCGGCGGCGTCGTGACCGTGATCGGGACGTGGGGCGGCTCGGAGCAGGACTCGTTCCTGGCGATGGTCAAGCCGTTCGAGGACGCGACCGGGATTGACGTCCAGTACACCGGCACCCGCGACATCAACAGCCGGACGTCGCCGGGCTGCCGGGACCTGGCCAGATGACCGAATGGGCCAAGGCCGGCGCGCTCAAGCCGCTCGACGACGTCCTCGACGTCGCCACCTACAAGGCCGACACGGCTCCCGCGCTGGTCCAGCTCGGCACCGTCGACGGCAAGATCTCCGGCGTCTTCATCAAGGCGGCGGTCAAGGGCCTGATCTGGTACAACCCGGCGAACTTCAAGGGCGAGGCCCCGGCCACCTGGGATGCCCTCGAGGCGACCTCACCGGCTCCGGCCAAGAACCTGTGGTGCATCGGGCTCGAATCCGGTGCCGCATCCGGCTGGCCGGGCACCGACTGGATCGAGGACTTCGTCCTGCGCCAGAGCGGTCCGGACGTCTATGACGCGTGGGTCGCCGGGACGCAGAAGTGGACCTCTCCCGAGATCAAGTCCGCGTTCGAGGCCTTCGGCAAGGTCGTGGGCCAGGCGTACGGCGGTTCGAACGCCGTCCTGACGACGAACTTCGGCGACGGCGGCAACCAGCTGTTCACCAACCCGCCCGGCTGCCTGCTCCACCATCAGGCGAGCTTCATCACCGACTTCTTCAAGAAGCAGGGTGGAGCCAAGGACGGCCAGTTCGACTTCTTCCGCATGCCCGACATCAACCCGTCGTTCGCCGGCGCCACCACGGGCGCGGGCGACCTGTTCGGGATGTTCAACGACACCCCGCAGGCGCGGGCCCTGATGGCCTACCTCGTCACCGCCGACGCCCAGAAGATCTGGGTCGAGCGCGGCGGCGCCCTGTCCGCGAACACCAAGGTCACCGATTACCCGGACGCCGTTTCGAAGCGATCCGCGGACATCCTGGCCAACGCCGGTGTCTTCCGCTTCGACGCCTCGGACCTGATGCCGACGGCGATGAACGACGCGTTCTGGAAGGCGATCCTCGACTACGTCAATGACCCCAACAAGCTCGACTCGATCCTGTCCAACCTCGACACAGTCCAGGCCAGCGCCTACGGCGGCTGATCCACACGGTCACCGGACCGGCGCCCTCGGACGCCGGTCCGGTGACAAGCGCGGAGGAGGGTCTCTTGGATAGTCGATTGATCACCGCGCTGATCGTCGTGATCGGCGTGCCCGGCGTCCTGCTCGGCTACATCGTCCTGAGCGAACGGCTGCTGGCGTTCGCGCCGGACCGCATGCGCGGTCGCCTTCGACCCTGGGTCTGGCTGGCGCCGGCGATCGCCTTCCTTGGGGTCTTCCTCGTCTATCCCACGCTCAACACGATCGTCCTGAGCTTCTTCGACAAGTTCTCCAAGAAGTTCGTCGGGTTCGACAACTACGTCTACTTCCTGACGACCAACGACACGCTCACGGCCCTGCGCAACAACGCGATCTGGCTGGTTCTGCTGACCTTCTTCGCGGTCGGCGGCGGCATGATCATCGCCATCCTGGTCGACCGGGTCCGCTACGAGTCCATCGCCAAGTCGATCATCTTCGTGCCGCTGGCGATCAGCTTCGTCGGCGCCGGCGTGATCTGGAAGTTCATGTTCGACTATCGGCCGCCGGGCCAACCGCAGACCGGGACGCTCAACGGGATCGTCACGACGACGGGCGCCGACCCGGTGCCGTGGCTGATCAACGCGCCGATGAACACGATCGCCCTGATCATCGTCGCCGCCTGGATCTGGACCGGCTTCTGCATGGTCATCCTGTCCGGCGCCCTGAAGGGGATCAGCGCGGAGCTCCTCGAGGCGGCAAGGGTCGACGGCGCCAACGAGCTCCAGGTCTTCCGCGGGATCACCTTTCCGCTCCTCCTCCCGACGATCGCCGTGGTCGCGACCACGATGATCATCACCTCGCTCAAGGCGTTCGACATCGTGTACGTCATGACCAACGGCGCCTACGACACCGAGGTCATCGCCAACCGGATGATCAAGGAGCTGTTCACCTACGGCCAGCCCGGGCGGGCAAGTGCGACGGCCGTCCTGCTGCTGCTGCTGATCATCCCCGTCATGGCCATCAACATCCGGCGGTTCCGCGCGCAGGAGGCGATCCGATGAGCTTCACCCCGCAGCCGCCTCCGCTCGTCGGCCTACCAGCACAGAACGTCCGCAGCGGTCCGTTGCGTCTGGCGGCCGGACGCCGCGGCCCGCGCTGGAGCCGCCTGGCTCTGCATGCGATCCTGGCCATCCTGATGCTCATCTGGCTGCTGCCGACGCTCGGCATGCTGGTCAACTCGTTCCGCCCGGCGGCAGACGTGAGCCGCACCGGCTGGTGGACGGCGCTCTCGCCCACGGCTCAGTTCACGGTCGAGAACTACGCCCACGTCCTCGCCCAGAACGGGCTCGGGCAGGCGTTCATCAACAGCCTGTTCATCACCATCCCGGCCACGATCATCCCGATCGCCGTCGCATCCTTCGCCGCCTACGCGTTCTCGTGGATGACGTTTCCCGGCCGCGATGTCCTGTTCATCATCGTCGTCGGCCTGCTGGTCATTCCGCTGCAGACGACCTTCGTCCCGATCCTCCGGCTGTTCAAGGATCTCGGGATCGCCGGCCAGTTCCTGACCGTGTGGCTGGCCCACACGGGCTACGGCCTCCCGTTCGCGATCTTCCTCCTCCGCAACTACATGGGCGGCCTGCCGCGCGAGGTGTTCGAATCGGCCGCGATCGACGGTGCCAGCCCGGCGACCGCGTTCTTCCGGCTCGCCCTGCCGATGAGCGTGCCGGCGATCGCGGCGCTCGTGATCTTCCAGTTCCTGTTCATCTGGAACGACTTCCTGGTGGCGTTCGTCTACCTCGGCGCGTCCAGCCCGCAGAACCTGCCGCTCACCGTCCTCGTCGCGAACCTGTCCAACTCGCTCGGCGGCGAATGGCAGTACCTGATGGCCGCCGCGTTCATCACCATGGCCCTGCCGCTGATCGTCTTCTTCGGCCTTCAGCGGTACTTCGTGCGCGGCATCACCGGAGGGGCCGTCAAGGGTTGATCGATCCGGGCCACGACGAGCGGGCGCCATCCTCCCGCCCGCTCGTCACCGCCCCGCCCCGCCAGCGCCATCGAACGTCGTCGTCCTCCTGAATGCCGCGGGCCCGGCCCTCGTCACCCTGGAACTGGAGGAACCCGTTCGCGAACGTGGCTTCCGGACGGCCGCCGCGCCGCCGGATCTCCCGCACGAGCAGGCCCGCCCCGCCGACGACCGCCGCCGCCTGCCAGTCGACGAGCGCCAGGAGGGGAACCGCGGGCACCAGCGACCAGGCCAGCATGCCCAGGAGGTCGCCGAGCGGGGGCAGCGCCACACTCGGCCGGTCGCGGCCCTGCGCCAGCAGCTCGATCGCGCGGTCGTCGATGCGGGCCGCGTGGAGATGCAGGGCCGAGGGCACGAGGCGCTCGCGAGCGACCGTGCCGGGTGGCGCTGGTGCGCGTGAATCCATCGGTTCCATGGGCCTGCCGGTCTCCGCCGGACCCGATCCACCGGGGCATCCGAGTATAGGACCGGGTGTCCATGCCCGCGATGGCGACGACCCGCCTCGATTCAGCGACCGAGGCGCTCCCGGAGCCGATCGACCTGGTCGGCGAGCTCGGCTTCGCGCGCCCGGGCACCCTGGACGACCGACGCCGGGGCGCGACCCACGAACGACTCGTTGGCGAGTCGGTCCCGTGCCGCCGCCAGCCAACCCTCGGCTTCCGCCAGCTCGCGTTCGAGCCGCGATCGGTCGAGCACGGCCGATTCGCCGCTCGTCCGGGCGCCGGCCGACGCCGGCTCGCCTGCACGAACGTGCGCCTCGAGCTCGCCGGAGATCACGGCCAGGTCGCCCGGTTGGCCCGCCGCCGTCAGGGCCTCGACGGTCAGCTGGCGCTCCAGCGGGCGCGCGCGCGCGAGCCGGGCGATGGCCGGCCGCAGCGCCTCGAACGTGGGCCCCATCCTGACCGGCACGACCACGTCGACAGGCAGCCAGGCGGCGGGCTCGATGCGAGCCTCGGCCCGGGCGTTGCGGATCGCCCCGACCAGCTCGATCAGGGCGACCACCTCGGATTCCGCCCGGGCGTCGCGAACGCCGGCCGCCGGCCAGCGGGCCACGATCAGCAGGTCGGGGTCCGAGCCGCGATGCGGCAGGTTCTGCCAGAGCGCCTCGGTCACGAACGGCATGACCGGGTGGAGCAGGCGGAGGTACGTGTCGAGCACCTCGACCAGCGTCCACCAGATCGCCTCGCGCGCCTCGGGCGCCAGGTCCTGGTCGGCCAGGTGGACCTTGGCCAGCTCCAGGCCCCAATCGCAGTACTCGCTCCAGATCGCGTCGTAGAGGAGGCGGGTGACCTCGCCGAAGGCGTAGTCGGCCATGGC
>JACQEF010000344.1 GCA_016200745.1 Chloroflexota bacterium
CCTTCGCCCTCCCGGAGGCGCAGCTCGACCGGTTCATGCTCCGCCTCCGTCTCGGCTATCCCCAGCCGATCGAGGAGATCGTCATCCTCGACGAGCAGAAGCGAACCCACCCGCTCGAGGATCTCGAGGAGGTGCTGACGGTGGCCGAGCTGCTTGAGATGCAGGCCGGGATCCGCGAGATCTACGTCGATTCGAGCGTGGCCGACTACATCGTCCGGCTGGTGAACAACACCCGGACGCACCCGGACGTGTACCTCGGCGCCTCGCCCCGTGGGTCGATCGCGCTGTACCGCGCGGGTCAGGCGCTGGCGGGCCTGCTCGGTCGCGACTACGTCATCCCGGACGACATCAAGGCCCTCGCCGAGCCCGCGCTGGCCCATCGCCTGATCATCAAGACCAGCTCGTCGATCCACGACGTCCAGGCCGGCCAGGTGATCCGTGAGTTGCTCGAGTCCACGCCGATCGAGGGGATTCGCCCCACCGGCGGTGGCCCGACGGACCTGCGTTCGGCGTCGCGAACCTCCTCCGCGCCGACGAACGCCTAGCACGCGGTCGAACCGGAACCGGGTCCGCGCGATGGTCCGCAAGCTCCAACTGCTCGTCGCCACCGTGGTCCTGGTGGTCGCGGCGTTCTCGACGGCGCTGCCATTCCTGTTCTACCTCCTGTACCTCGCGATCCTGGTCATCGGAGGCTCGTACATCCTCGTCCGCCTCGGGCTGACGGACCTCGAGGCGGGTTATGCCGTAAGCCAGCCCCACGGCCACGTGGGCGATCAGGTCCGGGTCACCTACACCCTGCGCAACGGGAGCCGGATCGCCAAGCCCTGGCTCGAGATCCACAACCCCACCACGTTGCCGGGCGGCCTCCCGGGACGGGCGATCACGCTCGGCGGGAGCAGCGAGCGGTCGTGGCTCATCCGCATCCCGCTGTCGAGGCGCGGGCACTTCCGGATCGAGCCGCTCCACATCCGGACTGGCGACCCGTTCGGCTTCTTCGAGGCGTCGGCCACGGTCGGCCAGGGCGTCTCCGTGGTCGTCTACCCCCGCCTCGAGCCGCTGCCGCGCTGGCACCTGCCCGCCGCCGCGCTCGAGGGCAGTCGCGTCGCCCCGGTTCGCACGCTCCAGACGACGCCGCTGGCGACCACCGTCCGGCCCTACGCCCCGGGCGACAGCATGAACCGGATCCACTGGAAGAGCACGGCCCGGCACAACGAGATCCAGGTGAAGGAATTCGACCTCGAGCAGACCGCCGACGCCTGGATCGTCCTCGACCTCCAGCGCAGCGTCCAGACCGGCCGGGGCGACGACTCCACCGTCGAATCGGCCGTTCGGGCGGCCGCCTCGATCGCCGACAAGGCGCTCCAGGAAGGTCGGGCGGTCGGGATGACCGTCAACGTGGGTCGGACCGCGTTCCTCCCGCTCGACCGCGGCGGCCGCCAGCACCTCAAGATCATGCAGCTCCTCGCCTCGGTCGAGGCGGACAGCAACGCTCCGCTGGTCGAGACCCTGATCGCGACGGTCGGGCGGCTGCGCCGGGGGATGACCGCGGTCGTCATCACGCCGTCGCTCGATCCCTCCTGGGTCCGCCCGCTCGCGTCGCTCCGGGGACGCGGCGTGGCCTGCGTGGTGCTGACCCTCGACGCGACGGCGTTCGACCGGTTCGTGGGCAGTCGCGAGGCCATCCTTGTGAGCGGCGCGGCGCCGGCCGGTGAGGTGAGCGAGGAGGTCGCCAAGCGTGCCCGAGCCCTGCGACACGCCCTGGCCGAGTACGAGCTTCCCTCGTTCACCGTGACGCCCGGCCGTCCGCTCGGCGAGATCCTCGTCCGATGAACCGGCGCATCCCGCTCGCCCCGATCGAGGGCTGGGCGACCCTCGCGCTGACGGTCCTCCTCAGCCTGACCTTCGCCTGGTCGCTCGACGACGCGCGCTGGGTCCTGGGCCGTCCCGAGTACCTCGACTTCCTGCAGTGGTCCGTGGTCGGCGGCGTCCTCGCGGGATTCGTCGGGGCGAAGGTGAAGTGGGGCCGCTGGCTGACCTACCTGATTGGGTCGGTCTTCGCCGCCCTGATCGTCCCGCTGTTCACCGGGTCGATCGGGCTGCCTGACGGCGGATCGCCTCACGACATGTACGTCGCCACGGCCTCGGCGGTCGTGAACGCCTACACCGACATCGTCGTCAACAACCAGGCGTCGACGATCCAGTACCTGCACTACCTGCTGACGCTCGGCCTGCTCGTGTGGGCCACCTCGATGTTCGCGTCCTACGCGGTCTTCGGGCATCATCGCCCGCTCAACGCCGTGGTCGTCGTGGGGCTGCTGCTCATCGGCGACATGGGCCTCACGATCAACGACCAGCTCGTCTACCTGGTCGTCTACAGCCTGGCCGCACTCTTCCTGTTGATCCGCGGGCACGTGATCGAGGAGCAGGCGGAATGGCTTCGCCGGCGGATCGGCGACCCGGCGTCGATCTCGTCCGTCTACCTCCGTGGCGGGACCGCGTTCGTGTCGCTGGCGGTCGTCGGCGCGCTCGTGCTGACGCAGACGGCCGCCTCCGCTCCGCTGGCCGGCGCCTGGGCCGGGATGAAGGACGGGCTCACGCAGCTGTCGAGCGCGGTCTCCCGGTTCCTGCCGGCGGGCGGCGCCAACCGGTCGTTCGGCGTCACCTTCGGACCGAACGCGGCGGTCCAGCAGGTCTGGACGACCGATGCCTCGCTCGCCCTGACCGTCCAGCTGACGCCGGGCGACGACACCAGGTACTACTGGCGCGCCGTCACCTACGACCGGATCGACCTGAACGGCTGGAGCATGAGCAACACGCGCACCGTCGACCGCGCTGCCGGCGACGGGTTGCTGACCGGGTACGCGGACAACGTCGCGCCCGAAGGTCGCAAGGAAGTGACCTTCGGCGTGATCCCGGCGGACTTCCGCAGCTCGACGATCCTGTCGCCAGCCACGCCGGAGAAGGTCGACGAGGGAGCGCGGCTGACGGTCGTCGGGCTGGACGGCTACTTCGCCACGGTCGACCGCAACGGCGGGAGCGGGCCGTACACCGTCACGGCGCTGGTCCCGGTCGAAGGCAACGACCCGGGGCAGCTCAACGAGGAGCTGCTCCGGGCCGCCGGCACGGACTATCCGCGCGAGATCCGGAGCCTGTACCTCGGCGTGGCGGACGGGCAGCTCGGTCCGTTCGCACGCCAGCTCGAGGAGACCATCAAGGCCGAATCGCCGTCGGACACGCCGTACGACCTGGCCGCCACCATCGTCAAGGAGCTCCACTCGAGCGCCTTCACGTACGACACCGACGTCCGCTCGCTCAACTGCGCCGGGATCTCGACCGTCGAATGCTTCGCCCAGTACAAGCGCGGCTTCTGCCAGTACTACGCGGCCACGATGGCGGTGCTGCTGCGCGACCTGAACGTCCCGACCCGGATCGCCCAGGGGTTCCTGCCTGGCTCACGTGATCGGCAGACTGGCCAGGAGCGGATCCTGAACAGCAACGCCCACGCCTGGGTCGAGGTCTACTTCCCGAACGTCGGCTGGGTCACCTTCGATCCGACCGGTGGCGGGCTCGCCCAGCTCGCGCCGCTGCCCTCGGGCAGGCCGCTGCCGTCGGGCGCCAAGTCATCCGGCGGCGCGGCGCTGCTGACCCGCCCCCCCGAGACCGATCCGTTCGCCAACGAGCCGAGCGGGTCCGTGGCCAGACGCCAGACGGGTGACTCGCTCGGACCGATGGTGGCCGTGGGCGGCCTCCTGCTGTTCATCTTCCTCGGCCTCGCGTTCATCGTCTGGCAACGCGGCCCGCGATCCCGGACCACGGCCGACATGGCCTACGGGACCGTCACGCGGCTGGCGGCGCGGTTCGGGTTCGGACCGCGACCCACGCAGACCGTGTACGAGTTCACGGGATCGCTCGCGGACGTGTTGCCGGGGTCTCGTCCGGAGCTGGAGACGGTCGCCGTGGCCAAGGTGGAATCGGCGTACGGGCAGCGGCTCCTGGGCGCGGATCGGGTCGCCGCACTCCGAACCGCCCAGCGGCGACTTCGGCTGAGCCTGCTGCGCCTGGCGTTCCGCCGGAGAGACCGTCTCGGCCGTCGATAGCCGTGCGGCTGCGGCTGCGCAGTCGCGTGTTGCTCGGCGCGCTCCGCGCCGACGCTCCGCGCCGACGCTCCGCGCCCCCGCTCCGCGCCCCCGCCCCGCGCCCCCGCTCCGCGCCCCCGCCCGGACCCTACAGGGCCCCGGTGCGACCCCGGTCCTCGATCTCCGCCAGCGCTTCGTCGTCGAGCAGCGCCGCGAGGTGTGCGGTCAGGTTATGGGCACGGAGTACCGGCCGGCCGGCGCGCAGCTCGATGACGGTGATCCCGCACAGGTCCATCGACCACATCCAGAACCGATCGAGCGGGAGGTCGAACAGGGTCAGGAGCGCGATCTTGAAGGCGCCGTCGTGCCCGACCACGATCGACCACGGGTGGTCGGGTGGCGGATCCCGGAAGCCGGCGACCTGGTTCCGGTCCGGCGTGCCGGGCGGGCGACCCTCGGCCAGGCGCTCGAGCGCGGTTCGAAGCGCGGGCCGTACCCGCTCAGCCACCTGCGGCAGCGACTCGCCGCCCGGGGCCCAGGCCTCGAGCGGCCGGCGTCGCCACGCGGCCAGCGTGTCGCCATACCGCTCGCGGATCTCGGTGGCCGGCAATCCCTCCCAGGCGCCCTGGGCGATCTCGAGGAATCCCGGATCCGGCCTGACGGTCCGCGCGGGCGCCCCACGCGACGCCCTGGCACCGGCGATGGCGGCCGCCGTCTGCGTGGTTCGACCCAGCGGGGAATGGACGATCTCGAGCAGCTCGCCGGCCGGTACGGGCAGGGCGGGCGCGTCGTGCGGGTTCGCCAGCCGTCGAGCGGCCAGCGCCGCCTGGCTGAGCCCGGTGGCGGTGAGCGGCGTCTCCATCTGGCCCTGGAACCGTCCCTCGGCGATCAGCACGGACTCGCCGTGCCTGACCAGGACCAGCGTGGCGTCCAGCCCATCCGGGACCAGGACGCCCGCAGGCACGTTCAGTGGGTGGCTCCGAGACGGATCGTCCACAGGTCGCGGACGGCCTCCTGGTTGCGGATCGCCTCCGACACGGTTTCGGGTACGTCGTCGTCGAGGGCCAGGATCATCAGCGCATCCTCGCGCGGGCGGCTCCTGGCGAGATGCATCGCGCTGATGTTCACGTCGGCCTCGCCGAGCATGACCCCGACCCGCCCGACCGTTCCGGGCCGGTCCATATGCCTTGTGATCAACATCGAATCGGCCGGCGCCATGTCGAGGTGATAGTCGTCCAGCCGGGTGATCCGCGGCTCGCCGGCGGCGACCGTCCCGGCGACGACCGTCGTCCGGCCGCCGGTCTCGCCCGACAGGCTGAGCAGCGCGGCGAAGGCGCCCGCGTCGGGCGTCTTGCGCTCGACCACGGTGATCCCCCGGGCCTTGGCCAGCGCACCCGCGTTGACCAGGTTGACCCGTTCGGTGGTGGCGGTCTCGAGCAGCCCGCGCAGGACGGCCGCGGTCAGCGGCGTCCCGTCGTGCTCGGCGAGCTCGCCGGCGATCTCGAGCGTCAGCGTGGTGACGCCGCCGCGCGAGAACTGGGCGAAGAACCGGCCGAGGACCTCGGCCAGCGGCAGGTAGGGCGCGATCGCCCGTGCCGTCTCGGGCGTCAGGAGCGGTGCGTTGACCGCGTACCGGGCGCTGCGCCCGTCGAGGACGTCGAGCACCTGGGCGGCGACTTCCTCGGCGACCAGGATCTGCGCCTCGGCGGTCGAGGCGCCGAGATGCGGTGTCAGGAGCGTGTTGGGCGCGGTCAGGAGCGGCGAATCGGCCGGCGGCTCGTGCTCGAAGACGTCGATTCCGGCCCCGCCGAGGTGCCCGGATTCCAGCGCCTCCGCGACCGCGGCCTCGTCGATCACGCCGCCACGCGCGACGTTGAGCACGATCGAGCCCGGCTTGAGCTTGGCGATCGCCTCCCGCCCGATCAGGCCGCGCGTCGACCGCGTCAGCGGGACGTGGACGGTGACGACGTCGGCTCGGCCCAGCATCGCCTCGAAGTCGACCAGCTCGACACCGTGGTTGGCCGCCTGCTCGGCGGTCACGAACGGATCGACGGCGAGGACGGTCATCTCCATCGCCAGTGCCCGGGCCGCGATCGCCTGGCCGATCTTGCCGAGCCCGACGATGCCAAGCGTCCGGCCACGGAGCTCGAGGCCGGTGAACTGCGCCCGCTTCCATTCGCCCCGCCGGACCGACGCGTCCGCTGCGGCCGTCCGGCGGGCGACGCCGTAGAGCAGCGCCAGGGTGTGCTCGGCGGCTGCGATCGTGTTGCCGGTCGGGGCGTTGACGACCATGATCCCGGCCCGCGTCGCCGCGTCGAGATCGACGTTGTCGACGCCGACGCCCGCCCGGCCGATGACCACCAGGCGCGTTCCCGCGGCGATCAGGCCGGCGTCGACCTTGACCTGACTGCGCACGATCAGGGCGTCGTACTCGGGCAGGATCGCGCACAGCTCGTCCCGCGAGAGCCCGGGACGCAGGTCGACCTCGTGGCTCGTCTGCAGGAGCGCAACGCCCTCGGCGGCGATGGGCTCGGCGACGAGGATCCTCATGACGCACCGGCTCCGGCGGTGGCCGGTGTCACCACGCCGAAGGACTCGAGCGCGGCCACCTGCGCGGCGGCCACGGCCGCGCCGGGCGTGACCGGCCGGCCGGCCTCGATCGAGACGAACTCGAGGACGCTCATCGCGCCGAGGATCTCCTCGACCGTGACGGACCCAAGGTGACCGAGCCGGAAGATCTTGCCGGTCAGCTTGCCCTGGCCGCCGGCGAGGACCAGCCCGCGCCGCTTGACTTCGCCGTTGAACGCCTTCCAGTCGAGATCGTCCGGGACGTAAGCCGCCGTGACGGTCTTCGACGCGAAGCGCTGGTCGGCGAACAGCCGGAAGTCCAGCGCGGTGAGTCCGGCGCGAGCCGCCGCCGCGCACGCCGCGTGTCGGGCGAAGACCGCGGCGGCGCCGTCGGCCTGCATCAGGCGAATGCCCTCGTCCACCTGGTAGAGGACCGCGAGCGCCGGCGTCCACGGGGTCTGGCCGGCCGCGTGGCTCTCGCGGTGGGCCCGAAGGTCGAGGTAGACCCGCGGCATGGTCGCGGTCTCCATCGCGGTCCAGGCCCGCGGCGACGCGGCGATCATGGCCAGACCGGGCGCGGACATCCACGCCTTCTGCGAGCCGGTGACCACCACGTCCACGCCCCAGGCGTCCATCTCGAATGGGACCGCGCCGAGGCCGGACACGCTGTCGACAAGGATCAGCGCGTCGGGCGCGACCTCGCGGATGACCGCGGCCAGCTCGGGGATCGGGTTCATGACCCCGGTCGAGGTCTCGTTGTGGGTGAGCAGGACGGCCCGGTAGCCGTTGTCCCGCTCGAGCTCGGCGCGCAGGACCGCCGGATCGGCGGCCTGTCCCCATTCGACGTCGAGCTTGGTGACGTCCGCGCCGTACGCGCGGGCGATCTTGGCGAACCGGTCGCCGAAGGCGCCGATCGACACGCCGAGGACGCGATCGCGGGGCGACAAGGTATTGACCACGGCCGCCTCGAGGCCACCGGTGCCCGCGGTGGTGACGATCGCGATGTCGCCGGTCGTCCCGAAGAAGGGCTGCATCCCGGCCAGGACCCGGCCGAGCATCGCGGCGAACTCCGGGCCGCGGTGATTGATCATCTGCCGGGCGCCGGCCTCGCGAACGCTCGGCGGCAGGCCCGTCGGGCCGGGGATGCGCAGGTTTGGCTCGAAGCGGTCCACGGGATCCTCCTGGGTGGCGGCAGGGCGTGCGCGGATGGTCGCACGGCTTGACGTCACCGCGCCAGCGTGTCATATAGGACGGCATATGACGACCCGACGGACGACCATCCTCGCCGACGCCGATCTTCTCGAGCGAATCGAACGTCACGCCCAGCGCGCCCGAACCACGAAGACGGCGGTCATCGCCGCCGCGCTCGAGGCCTATCTCGCCGAGCACGAGGCCGCCCCGGAGCTGGGGTTCCTGGCGGTCGGCAGGAGCGCGCACGGGCGGCTGTCGCTCGACGGCCGATCGATCGTGCGACGCGAGGTCGGCCGCCGCCCGGGCGACGGTCGCTGACGCCGGGTCGGCGGCACGCCACTCGGCCATGGCCATCCTGCTCGACGCGAGCATCGTGCTCGCCGCGGCCGATCGCGCCGACCTCAACCACGCGGCCGCGCTCGCCTGGTTCGGCCGGGCGCACGAGCCGTTGCTGCTGGGGACGCTGACGCTCGCCGAGCTCGACGTCCTGCTGCAGCGCGAGCTGGGCGTGGCCGCCAGCCTGGCCCTCGTCGAGTCGATCGCCGGCGGGGCGATCCGGCTGGTGGGCCCGTCCGAGGCCGATCTCCGGCGGGCGATGCAGCTCATGGGCTCGACCGCCGAGCACCATCCGCGCCTGGCCGACGCCGTCCTCGTCGCCGTCGCCGAGCGACTCGGCGTCCACCGGATCGCGACCTTCGACCGCCGCCCGATCGCGGTGCTCCGACCGCGCCACGTCAAGGCCTTCGACCTCGAGCCGTGACCGGTTCGAGCCGTGACGCGCTGGAGCCGCGGGCGCTCGCGGTTGTCACGTCGGCGCAACGGGCCGCGGCGCGCGCCGCACGCCACTGGACGGCGGCCCGTGGTCCACTGGCCGGATGGCCAACGACCTGATC
>JACQEF010000001.1 GCA_016200745.1 Chloroflexota bacterium
TGATCATCAACTCGGTCAGCTCGGCGACGACGTTCGCACAGGTCGGCGCGGTGGAAGCGCTGCGCGGTCCGCAGGACGCGGTCGACGCGATGGTCGCCGAGTTCCACGCCCGTCGCGATCTCGTGGTCGACGGCCTCAACTCGCTGCCGGGGATCACCTGCCTGCGACCGAAGGGCGCCTTCTACGTCTTCCCCGACGTCTCGGGCACCGGCCGCACGGGCGACGAGCTCGCGCACCTCCTGCTCAACGAGGCTGGCGTGTCGGTCCTGTCCGGCACGGCCTTCGGCGACGTCGGCC
This sequence comes from Chloroflexota bacterium, assembly GCA_016200745.1. Lineage (GTDB taxonomy): Bacteria > Chloroflexota > Limnocylindria > Limnocylindrales > CSP1-4 > SPCO01. The sequence goes on from JACQEF010000001.1 coordinate 298, forward strand.
GGTACCACATCCGGCTGTCGTATGCGAACAGCCGGACCCAGATCAGCCGTGCGATCGAGAAGATGCGCGCCGTCCTCGAACCGGTCGCCGTCGGCCGCTGAACCCCACCACCACGTCAGGACGACCATGAACGCCATCCTCCATCCGTCGGCCGGGCCGCTGCCGGCCGACCTTGAACCCACACGGATGTACGCGGCCGCCGAGGCCGACTTCGACCGCTACCAGGTGCTCCTCGACGTCATCGACGAGTGCATCGACCTGACCCTCGACGACCGCCAGTCGGGTCATCCCGGCGGGTCGCGCTCGAAGGGCCATCTCCTGCTCGCGACGCTGCTGTCCGGCGCCATGCGCTGGGACATCCGCCGGCCGTGGCGGCGCTTCGCCGACCGGTTCGTCCTGTCGGCCGGCCACACGGTACCGCTGGTCTACGCGACGCTCGCCGTACTCAACGAGGGGCTCAGAGCGCGGTACGAGGCCGACGGCGATCCGCGCTTCGCGTTCCCCGATGACGGACGCTGGGCCCTGACCTGGGAGGACCTGCGGACGTTCCGTCACCGCGGCGGCCTCCCGGGGCACGCCGAGATGGCCGGCAAGACGCTGTTCTTCAAGGCCAACACGGGGCCGTCAGGCCACGGCATGCCGTTCGCGGCCGGCCAGGCGCTCGCGCTCAAGATGGCCGGGGCGGAGGAGGTCAAGGTCTTCGCCGTCGAGGGCGAGGGCGGCCTCACGCCGGGCGCCACGCACGAGACGCTCAACTCGGCCTTCGGCCTGGGCCTCTCGAACCTGGTCCTGCTGGTCGACTGGAACGACTTCGGCATCGACGAGCGAGCGGCGTCGAGCGTGGTCCATGGCGGGCCTGAGGACTGGCTCGCTCCGCACGGCTGGCGCGTCGTCGGGACGCCCGACGGGATGTCGTGGGGACCGGTGACCCGCACCCTCCTCGATGTCGCCCGTGGCGACAACATCGATCGGCGTCCGTCCGCGGCCTGGTTCCGGACGCAGAAGGGTCGCGGCTACGGCAAGGTGGACGCGGCCTCGCACGGGACGCCGCACGCGTTGCACAGCCCGGCCTTCTGGGCCGGCCGCCGGCCGTTCATGGATCGCTACGGCGTCGTCTACGAGGGCCTGGACCAGCCCGCCCCGGCCGATCCGGCCACCCGCGCCGCCCAGGCCGAGGCCAACCTGCGAACCGCCATCTCGGTCCTGCGCCGGGATCCGGCGCTCGTGACCTGGCTGTCCGACAGGCTCGCGGCGATCGCCGACAGCGTCCCCGACGAGATCGCGGGCGTTCGTCTCGGGCGCGCGGCGAGCGCGGGCCTCTTCGGCGACACGCGGCTCACCGATCCCCGCTCCTACCCGGCCGGCCTGTTCAAGGCACCCGGCGAACGAGCTCCCAACCGGGCGGCGCTCGGCACCTGGGGCGCCTGGGTCAACGCGCTGGCCGGGCACGACTACGGCCGGCCGCTGTTCGTGGTCGCGTCGGCCGACCTGGCCGAATCCACCAACATCGCCGGCTTCGGCAAGGCGTTCGGCGACCAGCCCGGGTTCGGCTGGTACGAGCGCGACGCGAACCCGACGGGGGCCGTGCTGCCGCAGGAGATCACCGAATTCGCCAACGCCGGGATCGTCGCCGGCATGGCGTCAGTCAACTTCGCCGAGGACCCGTTCAGCGGCTATGACGGGTTCTGGGGCGCCTGCTCGACGTACGCCTCGTTCAGCTACCTCAAGTACGGCCCGATGCGGCTGTTCTCGCAGCTCGCTCAGGACACCGACCTCCGGGTTGGGCGGCTGCTCTGGGTCGCCGGTCATTCGGGTCCCGAGACGGCCGAGGACTCGCGAACGCACTTCGGCATCTTCGAGACCGGCGTCACCCAGCTCTTCCCGAGCGGCGCGGTCGTCGACCTGCACCCGTGGGAGCACAACGAGGTGCCGGTCATGCTGGCGGCCGCACTCGCCACGGACGTGCCGATCGTGGCGCTCCATCTCACCCGGCCACCCGTGGAGATCCCGGACCGCGAGGCGCTCGGGATGCCCTCGCACTTCGAGGCCGCCCGTGGCGCCTACGTGCTCCGCCCCTACCGGTCGGACCTCCCCCGGATGGGTACGGTCTTCGTCCGCGGCACGGTGACGACGGCCAGGGACGATCGCTGGCGGACGGGTGGCTCGGTCGACGAGGTCGCCGACGAGGCGCACCTCTCGGCGGCGCACATCCTGGCCGCGATCGAGCGGTTCGCGACCGAACGGGATGCCCGACGGGCATCGTTGCGCACGATCGCCGAGGCCGTCTCGGCCGCGGGCCCCGACGCCGGCGGCGGCGCCGCCGGCGTCCGCGCCGCCTCGGCCAGCGGCGGCTGAATGCTCGGGATCTGGCGGCTCCAGCTGCTTCGCGAGGTCGCCCGGCGCGGCACGCTCAAGGCCGCCGCCCAGGCGATGTCGATCACGCCGTCAGCGGTCTCGCAGCAGCTCCGGATCCTGGAGCAGGAGGCGGGTACCAAGCTGCTCGAGCCGCACGGGCGGCTGGTCCGCCTGACCCAGGCGGGCCAGATGCTCGTCCGCCACGCCGACACGATCACGGCGGCGATCGCCGCCGCCGAGGCCGACCTCGCCGCGACCCGCAGCGAGGTCGTCGGCACGCTGAGCGTCGCGGCCTTCCCGACGGCCGCCCGGGCGATCATGCCCAAGGTCTTCTCCGGTCTCGGGCGGAGCCACCCGAAGCTCCGGCTGATGCTCCGTGACCTCGAGTCGAACGAGAGCCTGCTGGCCCTCCAGATGGACGAAGTCGATCTCGCCGTCGTCGACGAGTACGACGAGGCGAGCCGGGTCCGGGCGCCCGGGATCGAGACCGTCGAGATCCTGCGCGATCCGCTGTACGTGGCGATCTCGCCCGACGTCGAGGTGCCGCCCGCCGGCTTCGCGCTGACCGACCTTCGCGACCAGCCGTGGATCATGGACACCGAGGCGAGCACGATCTTCCAGGTGACCTGGCGCGCGTGCCGGCGGGCCGGCTTCGACCCGCAGATCCGGTCGCACTGCAAGGACTACTCGGTGATCCTCGCGCTCGTCGGCGCGGGTCTCGGGGTGAGCGTGCTGCCCGGCCTGGCGCTGTATGACCGCCTCATCCGCGCCCGGGTCGCCCCGCTGCAGCCGCCGCTCGTCCGGAACGTGCTCGCGGCGATCCGGTCCGAACGACGAACCCATCCGGCCGTAGCGGCCCTGCTGGCGGAGCTGACGGCCTTCGGCGCCGGGTACGGGGACCCGGGCCGGGCGACCTAATGGCCCGGCCCTGACACGCCAAACGGCACTCCGCCCGGTCTGGCGTTGAGTGGCATCATTGCCTTGGGTACCGGTTGCCGGACGAATTCCGGCGCCACTACCGACGTCCCCATCTCGCGTGCCGCCGTCCGTTCCCGACGCTCAGCGCGCCCCGGCAAAGGAAGTCCGTGTGAACCAGCCCCACGAGTGTCTCGACGGCAACGAAGCAGCCGCACGGATCGCCTATGCCCTGAGCGAGGTGATCTCCATCTACCCGATCACCCCGGCCTCCGGGATGGCCGAGCACTGCGACGACTGGTCGGCGGCGGGTCGCCCCAACCTGTGGGGCAAGGTCCCCGACGTCATCGAGATGCAGTCGGAGGCCGGCGCCGCCGGTGCCCTCCATGGTGCGCTCCAGAAGGGGGCCCTCGGGACTACGTTCACGGCCTCGCAGGGCCTGCTCCTGATGGTCCCCAACATGTTCAAGATCGCGGGCGAGCTGACGCCGACCGTCATCCACGTCGCGGCCCGGACGATCGCCACCCACGCGCTGTCGATCTTCGGCGACCACAGCGACGTGATGCACACCCGGAGCACCGGCTGGGCGATGCTCGCCGCCGGGTCCGTCCAGGAGGCGCACGACTTCGCCCTGGTCGCCCACGCGGCGACCCTCCGCAGCCGCGTGCCGTTCCTCCACTTCTTCGACGGGTTCCGGACGAGCCACGAGATCAACAAGATCGCGCTGCTCCAGGACGACGATCTCCGCGCCCTGGTTCGCGAGGCGGACGTGCTTGCCTTCCGGGCCCGCGGCATGACCTCCGACGCGCCGGCCGTGCGCGGCACGGCGCAGAACCCCGACGTCTTCTTCCAGGCGCGTGAGGCCTCCAACCCGTACCACCTCGCGGTGCCCGGCATCGTCCAGGAGGTCATGGACGAGCTGGCGATTCGCACCGGCCGCCGCTACGGCCTGGCCGACTACCACGGCGCGCCGGACGCGGAGCGCGTGGTCGTGGTGATGGGCTCGGCCAGCGGCGCGGTGGAGGAGACCGTCGACGCGCTGACGGCTGCCGGCGAGAAGGTCGGCATGCTCCGCATCCGCCTGTTCAACCCGTTCCCCGCGGAGCAGATCGTGGCCGCCCTGCCGAGAACGGTCCGTGCCATCGCGGTCCTCGACCGGACCAAGGAGCCGGGTGCGGTCGGCGAGCCGCTCTATCTCGAGACCGTCGCGGCGCTGGCCGAGGCGATGGATCGCGAGGAACCACCGTTCGCGACCGCGCCCCGCGTGATCGGCGGGCGCTACGGGCTGTCGTCCAAGGAGATGACGCCGTCGATGATCAAGCCGGTCTTCGATGAGCTGCGCGCCGCACGGCCCAAGCGCCACTTCACGGTCGGCATCTATGACGACGTGACCCATCTGAGCCTGCCGATCGATGGGACGTTCCGTCGCGAGCGCCCCGCCGGCGAGGTTCAGGCCGTCTTCTTCGGCCTCGGCTCCGACGGCACGGTCGGTGCCAACAAGGCCTCGATCAAGATCATTGGCGAGAGCACGGACCTGTTCGCCCAGGGCTACTACGTGCTCGATTCGAAGAAGTCGGGCTCGGTGACCGTCTCCCACCTGCGGTTCGGCCCAGAGCCGATCCGCTCGACGTACCTGATCGAGGACGCCGACTTCCTGGCCTGTCACCAGTTCAACCTGCTCGGCCGGATGAAGGTCCTCGAGCTGGCCAAGCCCGGCGCCACGTTCCTGCTCAACTCGCCATACGGGCCGGACGAGGTCTGGGGGCGCCTGCCGGGCGGCGTCCAGCAGCTCCTGATCGACAAGCAGATCGACTTCTGGATGATCGATGCCGCGGCGGTGGCCAACGAGGCCGGGATGGGCAACCGGATCAACACGGTCATGCAGCCGTGCTTCTTCCAGCTCGCCGGGATCCTGCCGCCGGAGCAGGCGATCGAGCGCATCAAGGCGTTCGTCGAGAAGACCTACGCCAAGCGCGGACCGGCGGTCATCGCCCGCAACTTCGATGCGATCGATCGATCCCTGGCCCGCCTCACCCACGTCCCGCTCGGCGGGCGGACGAACGAGATCCCCACCATCCCGCCCGTCCCCGACGACGTCCCCGACTTCGTGGCCCGGTTCACCTCCAGGCTGATGGCCGGCGAAGGCGACATGCTGCCGGTCAGCGCGATGTCCGCCGACGGGACGTTCCCGTCGGGCACCACCCAGTACGAGAAGCGCGGGATCGCCCAGATGATCCCGGTCTGGGACCAGGCGATCTGCATCGACTGCGGCAAATGCGCCATGGTCTGCCCGCACGCCACCATCCGAATGAAGGTCTTCCCCGAGGCCGCGGTCGCGTCAGCCCCGGCGAGCTTCCTGCACAAGGAGTTCAAGTCGCGCGACCTGGTCGGCCACCGGCTGACCATCCAGGTCGCGCCCGACGACTGCACCGGCTGCGGCGTGTGCGTCGACGTCTGCCCGGCCAAGAGCAAGACGGACGTCAGCCACAAGGCCATCAACATGGAGCCGATCCTGGAGCACCGCGACGTCGAGCGCGAGCGCTGGGACTTCTTCCAGACGATCCCCCAGCTCGACCGGAACCTGATCGCGCACGACACGATCAAGGGCGCCGCCCAGCTCGAGCCGCTGTTCGAGTTCTCGGGTGCCTGCGGCGGCTGCGGCGAGACGCCGTACATCCGCCTGGTCAGCCAGCTGTTCGGCGACCGGATGATCGTGGCCAACGCCACGGGCTGCTCGTCGATCTACGGGGCCAACCTGCCGACCACGCCGTGGACGGTCAACGCCGCTGGCCGCGGTCCGGCCTGGAACAACTCGCTGTTCGAGGACAATGCCGAGTTCGGGCTCGGGATGCGCCTGGCGCTCGATGCCCAGACCGACCACGCCCGGATGCTCCTCGAGCGCCTGGCTCCGGAGCTCGGTGCCGACGTCGTCCACGATCTGCTCGATGCCGGCCAGGAGACCGAACCCGAGATCGACCTCCAGCGAGCCAGGGTCGCGTCGCTGCGTGAGGCGCTGGCTCGGATCGACGGCCCGCGCGCCGCCGACGCCCGGCAGCTGCTCGCGCTCGCCGGCGATCTCGTGCGCAAGGGGATCTGGATCATCGGCGGCGACGGCTGGGCCTACGACATCGGCTTCGGCGGCGTCGACCAGGTCCTGAGCTCGGGCCGCAACGTGAACATCCTGGTGCTCGACACCGAGGTCTACTCGAACACCGGCGGCCAGGCCTCCAAGTCCACGCCGCGCGGCGCCGTGGCCAAGTTCTCGGCGGCCGGCAAGGGCACGGCCAAGAAGGACCTGGGCGCGATCGCGCGCTCCTACGGCAACGTGTACGTCGCCCAGATCTCGATGGGCGCCAACGACCTCCAGACCACCAAGGCCCTGCTCGAGGCCGAGGCCTGGCCCGGGCCCTCGCTGATCATCGCCTATGCCACCTGCATCGCTCACGGCATCGACATGAGCAAGTCGATGAGCCACCAGAAGGACGCGGTCAAGAGCGGCTACTGGCCGCTGTACCGCTATCGCCCGTCCGAGACCGAGGGCGGCACCCCGTTCAAGCTGGACTCGAGCGCGCCGTCGATCCCGATCCGGGACTTCGTCGCCACCGAGACGCGCTTCGCGGTCCTCGCCCGGACCCATCCCGAGCGAGCCGCCGAGCTCGCCGAGCTGGCCCAGGCCGACGCGGACGAGCGCTGGCACTACTACGAGCAGCTGGCCGGCGTCGAGCGGACCGTCCCGCATCTCCACCAGCCCGACCCGGACATCGTGCCCGAGGTCGAGAGCGACGCCGGGTACCGCTATGAAGGCGAGGGCAAGGCGGAATGACCGTCGATCTGACCACCCGATACCTGGGGCTGACCCTCCGCTCGCCGATCGTCGCCTCGGCCGCTCCGCACAACGACCAGCCGGAGACGGCCGGCCGCCTCGAGCGTGCCGGCGTCGGCGCGATCGTGCTGCCGTCGCTCTTCGAGGAGGAGATCCTGGCCGAGGAGATCGGCCTCAATCGATCGCTCGAACAGGGCACCGAATCCTACGCCGAGGCGATCGACTACTTCCCCGCGGTCGACACCTACCAGAGCGTCGCCGATCGATACCTGCTGGCCCTGGAGCGGGTCAAGGCCAGGGTGGGCGTCCCGGTGGTCGCCAGCCTGAACGCCACGACCGCCGGCGGCTGGGTCCACTACGCCACCCGGATGCAGGACGCGGGCGCCGACGCTCTCGAGCTCAATCTCTACCACGTGGCGGCCGACCCGGGCCGGTCCGCCGTCGACGTGGAGGGAGCCGACCTGGCGCTCATCGCGGCCGTCCGTGCCGCGGTGACCATCCCGCTCGCCGTCAAGCTGAGTCCGTACTACTCGTCGTTCGCGAGCTTCGCGACGGCCGCCG
>JACQEF010000349.1 GCA_016200745.1 Chloroflexota bacterium
CAGGAGCTGACCCGCCGGTTCAAGGTCGGCTCGTGGCAGTTCGCGCTCTCGGCGTCGGACGCCAACCGGTGGTCGCTCAGGCTTGCCCGCCAGATCACGGGCCGCTCCAAGGTGGTCGTCCACGACCACTGCTACCACGGCTCGGTCGACGAGGCGATCGCCATGCTCGACGACGCGGGGCACGTCGTCCCGGTCCGGGGTTCGGTCGGGCCGCAGGTCGACGTGGCCGAGACCACGCGGGTGGTCGACTTCAACGATGCGGCCGCGCTCGAGGCGGCAATCGCCGATCGGGAGGTCGCGGCCGTCCTGATCGAACCCGCTCTGACCAATGTCGGGATCGTCCTGCCCGAACCCGGCTACCTCGATGCGGTCCGCGACATCACCCGGCGGACCGGCACCATCCTGATCATCGACGAGACTCACACGATCTGCGCCGGGCCCGGCGGTGCCACCGGCGCCTGGGGCCTGGAGCCCGACATGCTGGTCATCGGCAAGACGATCGGCGGGGGGATACCCTCGGCGGCGTACGGGTTCAGCCCGGAGGTCGCCGCCCGCATCCGCGGCTCGATCGCCATCGAGGATTCCGACGTCGGCGGCGTCGGCGGAACGCTGGCGGGCTACGCGCTGTCGCTGGCGGCCACCCGGGCGACGCTCGCCGGGGTCCTGACCGCCGACGCGTTCGAGCGAATGATCCCGCTCGCCGAGCGCTGGGAGGCCGGCGTCGCCGGGGTCCTGCGTGAAGCCGAGGTTCCCTGGCACGTCACCCGGCTGGGCGCTCGCGCCGAATACCACTTCACGCCGGATCCTCCCCGGACCGGCGCCGAGCAGTGGGCGCACGCGGATCCCGGGCTCGAGCGGTTCCTGCACCTGTGGGCCATGAACCGCCGAGTCCTGATGACGCCGTTCCACAACATGGCGCTGATGTCGCCGGCCACGACGGAGGCCGACGTGGATCGCCATACCGAGGTCTTCCGCGAGGCCGTCGAGGCGCTGTTCGGGTAGGCCAACCACGTGCACCGGTGTCCGGCTCGGAGTGGATCGCCGCGCCGCGCATGCGGACCGTGGAACGGCAGACTTGTTCCGCCCGAACGAAGTCAGTCGGCGGCCTTGACCGTGACGGAAGGGTTCGGCGCAAGGTAGCCCGGCTGCATGGCCACCCAGCGGGCAGAACCCGGATACGGCGAAGCTGCCTGGATGGTGGCGGGAACCACCGCTGGCGCATTGTCGAGGCGGATCTTCTGAGCTTGCCCCGGGTGTGAGCGCCCTCGGCGGTGGCGGTCCATAGGAACTGCGACGGCGGACTTCACGGACTCCTCCCGGCGGTCGGGCCTCTCGGTTGGTCCGACTCTAGGACGCCAGGGAGGTGCCGAGGCAGGACCCATCCGTACTGACGTGATGGTCCGATCGGCTCGCGATTGAGGGCCATTCGGCCGCTGACGAGCGATCCGCCGACGATGGCGTGACGACCGATCTGGTCGGGTCCAGGCAACGGCGGACAAGGGCGGCCCCGCTCGGTGGGAGGACGGGGCGTACTGCTCCGAGCGGGGCCTGATGTGCGTGATGCTGGGGCGGTCCGGTGGGTTCACCGCCGGGGGAACGATGCCAACATCGGCCCGCCCCACCACAGACTGATCGAGCCCTGGTCCCGGCGCCGTGCCCGGTGACACGTTCGCGGTGTCGTGTACACGACACGGCACGCCTCGTGAGCCACCTGGTCCGTCCCGACCGGCCACGGCATAGCCCCATTGCCTGCGCCCGCGGGACCGACGGCGGGTGGTCCGGGCGTTCCCCACCGGCGACGATCTGGCCATGCGCACCACACCGCCGAGGATCGTAAGGACCGCACGGCTGCGACGCAGCAGCGGATGATCCGCTATGCGCAGGTGAGCGACCACGGCCCGTTGGGGGCCCGGCGGCGGCTACCGACGTGACGGGATGGATCGCCGCCCTGCGGCATTTCGGCGCTGGGCCGGTACCGGCCGGTCGGAGCGCGTTCGGCCGGCGCAGCGCTGCGGATCGCCGCCACGGCGACGCGCCAGACCCGACGTCCTGCCGCCATGCTCGTGACGGACGGGGGCACGCCTGGGTCCTGCACGGTTTCGAGAGCCGGACCGATCCCCGGACGGACCGACCCGCAAGGATCACCTCCGTCCGCCTCAGCGGGCCGCTGTATCCGGTCCAGCAGAAGCACGGCCACGACCTCCGGCCGAACACCGAGCTGTCGGTCCGGGCACTGGAGCGCTTCTTCCGTCCCTCCGAGGTCGAGGCGCTCGCCGGCAGGCACGACACCGCCGGCGCCCTGGTCGCCCGCTCGAGGAGCCCCCTTCGAACTCGCCCAGGAGTCGCCGCGCCTCCTTGTCCGATTCGATCCACGACGGCGCCATGCCGACATTGCGCAGCATCCGGTGGGCCATTGCCCATTCGCCCGCGGCCGAGTCGTCCTCGAGTGGTCGCGGCTCGCCCTGGTGGGGCAGATCCTGGAACGCGCCCGCCTCCATCGCTTCGCGGAGCTGTTTCTCGACGAGGCTCTCCCGGCTGTGCGCGGTGTGGACCTTGCCGTCGGGATCGCGTCGTTCCGGGCTCACGGCGGGATGGTACCGACGGCGGGGGCGCGTCGCTGACAGGCGAGGTGACACGCACCGCTGCTACGGTTCGAGGCGATGGATCGAATCGACGGGCGGCCCGTCTACTCGGCAACGGACCTCGTCGCCTTTCTCGCCTGCGAACACCTGACCCAGCTGGAACGGGCCGCCATCGCCGGACTGGTCGAGCCGCCCGTGCGCAACGATCCCGAGCTGGACGTCATCCGCAAGCGCGGGTTCGAGCACGAGGCGCGCTTCCTGGCCGAGCTTCGGGCCGAGGGACGCGACCCGGTCACGATCGAGCTCGACGGCTCGGCTGCCGACCGCGGCGAGGAGCTGCGTGCCG
>JACQEF010000350.1 GCA_016200745.1 Chloroflexota bacterium
TCGACCGGGAGGACGACCTGCAGACCGGACAGCGCGAGCACCAGCGCCGCGAGCAGTGCGGTCCGGACCACGAGCGCCACCTGGCGCCGTCGCGAGCCCAGGTGCCGGCGTGACGCCACGTGCACGCCGTAGGTGAAGACGAGGGCGGGCACGAGCAGCAACAGCGCGAGCGGAGTGTCGAGGGCGATCCCCATCAGGCGCTCCCGTCCACCGGACGCCCGAGCCGGCCCGAGAGCCCGCGTCGCAGCCGGATGATCGCGTCTCGCTGGTAGACCGCCCATTCGACGCACAGCGCAATCAGGACGATCAGCACGACCGGGACCCAGAGCTCGTCGCGGGCGGTCGGCCGTTGCGTGGCGGCCGCCGAGGTCCCGCCAGCCGTCCCGGACGGAGCGGGCGAGGCCCTGGACGGGCGTCCGAGCGCCTCGATGGTGGCGGCTGAGCCCGGTGAGATCGTCGACTCGTCGACGTCGAACAGGTCGACGGCGAAGCGTGCCGGGGCGTTCGGATCCACCGGGACCGGCGACGGGACGGCGGCCGACCCACTCGGGCCCGGCGAGGGCACGATCGCCGACGGCGACACGGGCGCGGTGGAGGCGGACGGCCCAGACGCCGTCGCGCTGGGCGCCGAATCCGCCGCCAGGTGCGGGGTCACCGAATAGATCCCGAGTTGGTCGGTCCCGGTGAAGGTCGCGGACCTCGACTCGGCGCTTTGGGGCACGAGCTCCACGACCGACCCATCGGGCCGCGTGACGGCCAGCCCGGTCGCGTCCGGCGGGATCGGCAGGCTGACCGGCGTGCCTGGTTGGACCGCCTCCGATGGCGCCGCCGAGCCGCCCATCAGCTCGCCGGTCAGGTTGGCCAGCAGCACCGGGAAGGCGACCTGGAGCGGTAGGTCGGAATGACGCGGATCGAAGGCCAGGACCCCGGTGGGCAGTCCCGCTCGGATGCCCGTGTAGAGCAGCGGCGCACCGCCCGGGCCGGGGATGATCGTGCGCGCCCAGTCCGGCGAGGTGAGCCGGGCGGCCTCGGCGATGTGGGTCGTGGACAGGTCCACGTACCGCAGGATCGGTTCGTCAGGGCTCAGCGACCCGATGCCGGGATCCTTGAGCGTCCCGGTCACCTGGCCGAGCGGGCTCGAGCCCGGCGGCGCGATGGCGAGGATCGGGGTCTGCGGGAGCGTCGCCGGCAGGGTGCCCTCGAAGATGACCAGATCCCACGGCCGCCCGTCCTGCCGCTCGGTCCTCGGGCCGTACTCGGCCGGCGTGACGCCGTACAGCTCGACGTTGGGCAGGTAGCTGAGCGCGGTCTCGAGGTAGGGATCGCCCTCGCCGACGAGCAGGACGAGCCGTCGCTGGTCGGGCGGCACCACCGCCCAGGCCGTGTCGTCCGTGGCGAGGTCATCCGGCGCTGCGCTGACCGCGGGGTCCGATCCGACCAGCCGGACCTCGATCGTGCCGACGTCGGCGGGCACGTCGTCGATGACGACGTCGGCGCGTGCCTGCGGGTCGAGCGAGACGTCGCGGACCTCGATCAGGCCGCCGGGTCCCCGGAGCTCGATCCGCCGCTGGGCGTAGTCGAGGTCCAGGTTGGCGATGCTGATGAACACGGACCGGGTCACGGCCGATGGCGACGTCCGCACGGCCAGCGCCACGATCGCCTGGTTGCGGTGTGAGCGTCCGACCGCCAGCACCCGGATCGGCGCCTCGATGGCTCCTGCCGGCGGCGTGGCGAGCGCGCCGTCCGTTCCCACCACGATCTGGGCGTCGCCCGAGCGGGCCGCCAGCTTGCCGGCGAGCTCCAGGGCGTCGCCGAGGTTGCCGCTCGAGCTGCTCGGTTCGATGGCGGCGAGGGCCTGACGGACGCGTCCGAGGTCGGTCGTCTCGTTGACCACGATCCGTGCCGTCCGATCGGCCGCGACGACGCTGACCTTGCCGCCGGTCGGCAGGTCGCGAAGCGCGTCGAGGACCGCCGCCTTGGCCGCCCCGAGCCGGGTCGGCGTGACGTCCGTGGCGCCCATGCTGGCCGAGGTATCGAGGACGACGACCACGTCGCGGGCGAGCCCGGCCGGCCGCTCCAGGAACGGCCGTGCGGCGAGCAGTGCCAGGACCGCGACGAGCAGCAGCTGGAGCAGCAGCAGCAGGCTCCGGCGCAGGCGTTGCCACGGTGCGTTCGCCTCGACGTCGGCGACCAGTCGCGTCCACAGGAGTGTGGATGGCACCACGGCTTCGTCCCGGCGCAGCTTGAGCAGGTACATCGCCAGGACGGCCGGCACGAACAGCAGGCCCAGCAGCGCGAGCGGTGTCGTGAACGGCATCGTGCTACCCCAGCACCCGGCGGCGGCGCAGCTCGTTGAACATGAGGTCGGCCAGGTTCGCGTCGGACGGCAGGTCCACGTAGGTCGCCCGCCGCTTCGCCGCGAGATCGGCGAACGCCGCCTTCCAGGCCGCCAGCCGGGTCTTGTAGGCGTCGAGCGTCGGCAGGTCGACCGTGACGTCGACGCCGTCCCCCGTTTCGACGTCCACCAGCCTCAGGTCGCCCTCGAGCTGGGGCTCTAGCTCTTCCGGCGACAGGACGTGGAGCACGATCAGCTCCGAGCCGGTCGCCGCGAGCTCGCGGATCACGCGATCCGCCGACGGGTCGAGCAGATCGGACAGGAGGATCACGACGCCCTTGCCATGGAGCTGTGCGGCGGCGTGCCGGGCGGCGGCGAGCAGGTCGGTCGGGCCCTCCGCCGGCTCGATCGAGGACAGATCGGACAGCAGCCGGAAGATGCGCCCGGAGCCCCGCATCGCGGCCCGTCGTCTCGAGGCTCGCCCGGCCAGGGCGCTGACGGTCACGCGATCCTCGCTCGCGAGCCCGATGTACCCGAGCGCCGCGGCCGCACGCTTCGCGAAGAGCAGCTTCGGTGGGCGGCCAGCGGTCATCGACGCCGACGCGTCGACGAGCAGGGTGACCGTGACGTCCTCTTCCTCGATGAACAGCTTGACGAAGAGGCGCTCGAGCCGCGCGTAGACGTTCCAGTCGAGCTGGCGCAGGTCATCGCCGAGCGCGTAGTCGCGGTAGTCGGCGAACTCAACCGACTGGCCGCGCTTGACGCTCCGGCGGCCGCCCTTGAGCCCGCCCCGGACGGGCGAGCGCATCAGTATCAGGAGCCGCTCGAGCTGGCGGAGGAACGCCTCGTCGAAGACGGTCGAGTCGACGTCGCTCGGGAGGAAGGCCCGGCGCTCGCGCGCGTTGGGCCGGCCGGCGGCCGGCGGGTCGCTGTGGGGCGTCAGCGGGCCGTCCATCGCCGAGGTCCGGAGTCCGGCGGGTCGTGGCGCGAACTACTCGACGGTCGGCGCGACGACCGCGTCGAGGATCGAGCGGATGACGGCCTCGGACGTGATCCCTTCCGCCTCGCCCTCAAAGTTGAGGATGATTCGGTGGCGGAGCGACGGGAGGGCGACCGCCCGGATATCGTCGATCGACACGTTGAACCGGCCGTCGAGCAGCGCGTAGATCTTGCCGCCGGTGACCAGCGCCTGCGCGCCGCGCGGGGATCCGCCGTAGCGCACGTAGTCGCGGACGAGCCCCGGCGCTCGAGGCTGGTCTGGATGGGTGGCGGCAAGGACGCTCACCGCGTAGGCCGTGACGTGCGGAGCGATGGGCACGGCACGAGCCAGCCGCTGCATCTCCACGATCTCCGCGCCGGTACAGACCTTGCTGGCCGTGACGGCCTCGTTGCCGGTCGTGCGTTCCATGATCGCGACCAGGTCCTCCTCGGACGGGAAGGGGACCATGACCTTGAACAGGAAGCGGTCGAGCTGCGCCTCGGGGAGGGGATAGGTACCCTCCATCTCGAGCGGGTTCTGCGTCGCCAGGACGAAGAACGGGGACTCGAGCGGGAACCGCTGCCTGGCGACCGTGACCTGGTGCTCCTGCATCGCCTCGAGGAGGCTGGACTGGGTCTTGGGTGTCGCGCGGTTGATCTCGTCGGCCAGCACCAGGTTCGCAAAGATGGGTCCCGGCTGAAAGCGAAAGACGCGCTGGCCGCCATCCTCGACCAGGATGTTGGTGCCGGTGATGTCGGCCGGCATCAGGTCGGGCGTGAACTGGATCCGGTTGAAGGCGCAGTCGATCACGTCGGCGATCGTCCGCACGAGCATGGTCTTGCCGAGCCCCGGCACGCCTTCGAGCAGGACGTGGCTGTTGGCGAGCAGGCCGGTCAGGGTCTGCCGGACGAGGGCGGTCTGTCCGACGATGACGCGCCCGACCTCGCGCTCGATGGCCTGGGCGCGTTCGGCGAAGGCTTCGGGCACCAGCTGGGGCGTGGGCTGGTCGGTCGGGCTCGATGCGGTCATGGTGTGCCTCCGGTCAGTGCGACGGGTCTAGCGAGCTGAAGTAGTTCTTGACGTAGTCCTTGATCGACAGCGGGATGTAGCCACGGTCGAGCGAGGTCTGGGCGTAGCGGAGGAAGTCGGCGTAGACCTGCTGGTACGGGGTCAGCGCCCCGTTGCTGGAGCCGGAACCCGTCTGGTTGCCCTGCTGGGTCTGGCCGTCGCCGCCGGTCCCGGCCACGTAGGACGGATCGCCGGGCTTGCCGAGCCGGTCGAACGGCGCGTAGATCGAGGACAGGTCGGCACCGAGCTGCGAGGGCCGGTTGGGGTTGGTCGGCCCGGCCGGACGGCCGTTGCCGCCGATGCCGTTGCCGAGCGACCTGGCATTGGAGCCGCCACCGCCGATGGCACCTTGCCCCTGGCCCTGACCTTGCCCCTGGCCCTGACCCTGACCCTGACCCTGACCCTGACCTTGCCCCTGGCCCTGACCCTGACCCTGACCCTGACCCTGACCCTGACCCTGACCCTGACCCTGACCTGGCCGCTCGCCCCAGGGCTCTGCCCCTGCCCCTGCGCCTGCGCCTGCCCGGCTGTCGACTGTCCCGCGTCCGCGAGGTCGCGGCGCGCGTCCTGAAGCCGAGAAGCGGCGCCGGCAAGGTCGCGCCCGGTCGAGATCCGTTGCTGCGCACCGGTCAGCGACTGGCCGAGCCGGTCGATCGCCGACCTCGCCCCGGCCGTGTCGCCTTGCGCCCGGCTCGGGGCGGCGTCACGCCGGGCCGTCCCGGACGCGCCGTCGGCCTGGGACGCGGTCGCCTCGAGCCCCGCCAGCTGTTGGGCGAGATCACGCTGTTGCTCGGCCGTCAGGTTGTCGAGGTTGTCGGCGAGCTGCTGCAGGTCGGCGCGGGTGGTCTTCGGGTCGCCGTCCCGGTTCGCGTCGGGCGTTCCCGTCGCGGCCTGCGACAGCGAGCGGCTGAGCGAGATGAGTGACGACGCCCGCTGCTCGTTGGCGGGATCGGTCTGCGCGCGAACCTCGTCCTCCACGGCGCCGAGACGCGCGAGGTTGGCGTCCAGCTGGTCGGGATGCTCGCGCAGCCGAAGGGCAAGGTCGCGCAGCTCCTGGGCCAGCTTGGTCGGCGGGTCGTTGACGTCCTGCCCCCTGGCTTCCAGGTCCTGGGCCACCTGGTCGATGCGCTCGGCCTGGCGCTCCGCCGCCTCGCGGACCTGCTGCTGCTGGGCGATCACGGCATCCTGCGGGTTGGGGACGAGGAGCACCGGTGCCAGCAGCAGCGCCGCGACCAGCGTGGCCGCCGCCGGTCGCCGCGACACGCGTGGCGCGAACAGGCCTGCGGGTGCCGTCCGAACGGCGGTCAGGGCGTCGCGCCGCTGGCGCCGGATGAACCGGTCCGCCTCGGTGGCCTCGCCGGCCGCGGACCCCGCGCCGGGGTCGGCGGGATCCGGTCCCGGCCCGGCGGATTCGGGGAACTCGACCGCGAGCTCGAGGGCGCTCGAGGCCCGGTCGCCCAGCCGCCCCTCGCCGTCGAGCGCGAGCGCCGCCTCACCCAGCGCCGGCCGCGCTCGCACGGCCGCGATCATCCAGCCGGCGAGCCCACCCACCGGGAGAATCGCCGCGATCAGGGGAGCCGAGGCGATGGGGGCCAGTCGCGCCAGCGTCCACAGCCCGAGCTCGGCCATCGCGACGAGCGCCAGGGCCAGCCAGGTGCGCCGGACCAGGCGCCGGAGCCAGAGCCGTCGTCGGTGGGGGAGCAGCGCCCCGCGCAATTGCAGCAGGGCCGGATCGAGCGGCGCGGCCAGACGACCCACCGGATCTGGTGGAATCGACAGGGGTATCGGGCCGGGCTGCCGGGGCCGCGCGGGTTTCCGGGCCAGGTCGATCTTTCTCATGTCGCGCCCGCCTGTCGCCCTCGTCGTCGGGGCAGGCGCCATCGCCTCGTCGGCGAGACGAACTGCACCGACAGGATCAGGAACACGGCGGACAGGATCAGCCAGGAGATCACGCTCCGCGGCCACAGGCCATCACGCACCACCCCGAACGGTGCGACCGCCGGGGGTCCGGCGACGTCGTTCGCGATCCCCTGTCCGCGGACGACGAAGTTCTTGCCGATCGGGATGGGCGCCACCGGGGCGATGATCGGGCCGGTGGCCCCGCCGTCGACGAAGACGACACCGTTCTGGCTGGGCAGGAGCGACGACTCGAGGCTGCACCAGCCGCCGAACGAGGTCTCGGTCCCGCACAGGACGTCGACCTGGGCCAGGAATGGGTTGAGGTAGCCGAGCTCCTGCGGCGCGCTGCCCCGGGTGGTGCCGTCATTGGTGGTCCGCGTGGTCATCGCGCCCCAGAACGCGAGCAGGAAAACGGAGCCGATCGAGATGAGGAGGACACCGAAGATCGTGATCGCGGTCGCCGCCTGCGTCCGCTTGACCAGGCTCGAGCAGAACAGCCCGAACGAGCCGAGGCCCAGCGCGGTCACGACCAGCACGAGGTAGCCGCGCAGGACGTCGTCGGGGGCGACCCCGCCGTAGACGAAGACGACCGCCGTCAGCGGGATGGACGCGGCGATCAGCAGCCAGACGTAGACCAGGGCGCTCAGCAGCTTGCCAAGGACGATCGCGATCGACGAGATCGGGGTCACGACGAGCAACTCGAGCGTCCGCTTCTCCCGCTCCAGGCTGATCGCGCCGGCCGTCGCGGCGGGCGCCAGGAATGCGACCTGGAGCGTCTCGAGCATCAGCAGCGCGGCGAAGATGCCCTGGCCGATCGAGGCCCCGGCGTACGTCGACGACCCGAACACGGTCGACATGTTGCGCTCCATGATCAGCTCGACCATCCAGGCGAAGCCACCGAGGAGCAGCAGGTAGATGGTCAGGATCACGAACGCGCGACGGCCGCGCATCCGGCCGCGCAGCTCCTTGACGCCCACGGCGCCGATCCCGCCACCGGTCCGGGCCAGGCCGGCCAGCGGTCCGCGCCAGCCGGGACGTTGCGCCGTGGGAAGCGTCGCGTCGCTCATGGGGTCCTCTACGCCGCCTCGAGCGGCTGGCGGTCCGGGGCGGTGACCTGGAGGAAGAGCTCCTCGAGATCGCTGGCGGCTCGGGCGAAGCTGACGATCGGCAGCCCGGCGGCCACGGAGGCCGCCAGCAGCCGGGCGGTGGCGGCGTCGTCGCCGCGGAATCCGAGCTCGATCGTGCCGTCGTCGAGGATCGTCGCCGACGCCACGTCGGGATCCGCGGCCAGGCCGGCCCGGGCTGCCTCCAGTGCCTCGCCCTCCGCGAGCAGCCGGACCCGCAGCACGGACCCGAAGCGGAGCCGTCGCTCGATGTCGGCCACCCGGCCGTGGGCGAGGACCTTGCCCTGGTCGACGATCGCGACGCTCGAGCACAGCTCCTCGAGCTCGGGCAGGATGTGACTGCTGATCACGATCGTCTTGCCCAGGTTCCGCAGCTCGCGGAGGAGCTCGCGGAGCTCGACTCTGGCACGAGGATCCAGCCCCGACGCCGGCTCGTCGAGGAGCAGCACCTTCGGATCGTGGACGAGGGCGTGGGCCAGGCACAGCCGTTGCTCCATGCCGCGCGACAGCGTCTGGACGTAGTTGTCGCGTCGGGGAGCGAGGTCGACCAGCTCGAGCAGGTCGCCGATCATCCGCCGCCGCGCCGCGGTCGGCAGACCATAGCAACGGGCGAAGAAGTCCAGGTACTCCCAGACCTTCATGTCGTCGTAGACGCCGAACACGTCGGGCATGAAGCCGAGGACGCGCCGGACCTGGTCGGGGTTCCGGGTGACGGACCAGCCATCGATCTCGGCGTCGCCGGACGATGGCTGGAGCAGCGTGGCCAGCATCCGCAGGGTCGTGGTCTTGCCGGCGCCGTTGGGGCCGACGAGGCCAAAGATCTCGCCCGGCTCGATCTCGAGGTCGATCCCCGCCACGGCCAGCGTCCCGTCGTAGCGCTTGACGAGGCCCTCGGTTCGGACGATCGCCGTCATCGCACGGTCCCCGTGATCGAGATGTCGACGCTGAACCCCACGTTGTCCTGGCGATCGTTGACGTACCGGACGAGCAGGGTTCCCGACGACGGATCGACGTAGCGAGCGGGATCGCTGATGGCGTAGCGGGGACCGGGCGACAGGTGCGGGAGCCGCATCCAGTCCTGGCCGGTCACGTCGAAGACCTCGACCTCGGGCAGTCCGTCGAGCACGGCCGGGGCGCAATCGGCGGTGGGGGGGTTCGGGCAGCGAGGCGGGATCGACGGCAGCGGATCGACCGGCGTCGCCGGGACGACGATGCCGGTGTCGCCGAAGTTGAGCCCGATCGCGACCTCGGTCACGTCCAGGGTTCCCTCGAAGCTGGTCGGTCGGTAGGCGACCGTTGCCGTGCCACGGCCGAAGTTGATCGTGAAGGGGTCCTTGTTGAAGAAGGCAGCATCCGTCGCCACCACGCTCGACCTGATCAGGCTCGACCGGAAGGTCGTCGCGCCACGGACGGCCATGCGGGCCGGCAGGTAGTAGAGCACGTTGCCCAGCCGCCTTGGCTGCTGACGCTCGATCTCAACCCGGAGCAGGTCGTCCGACCCCCACGCGAGCACGACCGGCCCCTCGTTGTCGAGCATCCCGGTCGAGCCGAACATGGGGTCGTACGTCAGCTGGTCGACCATCGAATGGCGCGCGTACAGGTCGCTCGAATCGGTGGTCGTGCCGTTCGGGAAGAAGATCTGGCCGACCACCTTGTCCGACAGCGACTGACCGAACTGGGTGTTCTGGATCGAGACATCGACCGTGGCGACGGCACCCGGCGCCAGGTCCTTCAGCGGTGCCACGGTGCCGCCCAGGACCACGACGGCGTCGCGGAGGGTCTCGGTCGAGGCGTTCTTGACGGTTCCACGCAGGCGCCCGTCCTCCAGGCGCAGGTCGGCGTCCACGAGCGGGACGGTCACCGCGGTCTCCGCCCGGATGGTCCGCAGGGACCCGAACCCGACATCGAGGTTGCGCACGCGGGCGGGATCGCCCTGTAGCACGTCGAGCTGGCTCGCGGCCCCGGTCCCGCCGAACACGTCGCCGTTGATCGGCGACGAGAGGAGCGCACCGCCGGGCACCCGGAGCTGGTACTGGCCGCGCGACGGAGAGAAGACGCCCAGATAGATCTCGCCCGTCCCGTCGGTGGCGCCGACCGCGCCACGAACGATTGCGACCTCGTTCACGATCACGTCGTTGCCGCGCAGCGCAATGCCGAACCCGTAGGCGCCGACCGTGAAGACCACGACCAGGACCGGCATGGTCAGCCACGCCCATTCGCGTCGGTCCAGTCGTCGCAGGATCAGGTAGTTGACGGGCCCGATGAGCAGGATGTAGGCGGCCAGCAGGGCGATCAGCCCGCCGACTGGCGGCAGGGCCAGCGACGGCAGCTGCGAGACCGCGCTGACCAGCATCGAATCGTCGGCAAAGCTGAGGCCGGTCGACGTCCGCGCCGGCAGGAGCCGGCGCCAGAGGCCCTGCGCCGACTTCGAGTCCACGATCCAGCCGGCCGCCGGATCGAAGCCGAGCAGGGTCACCTGGCCGGATCCGTAGGCTCGCTCCGCGGCCACCACGCGACCACCGACGGTGGCAAGCGTGCGACCGTCGATCAGCTCGCCGGAGAGCGCCGGCAGCGTCGTCGCGTCCTTCGGCAGGCCGCCCAGAAGGCCGCTCAATGACGACGCAGGCACGTCCATCGTGGTCACCGGTCGATACGGCAGCAGCGTGTCCGGGAAGGCGCCCAGCACCTTCGGCCCCGCCGTGCCGCCCGCGATCACGAGGCGCCCGCCGCCCGCCACCCAGCCACGGAGCGCCTCCAGCTGCGCCGGACTGAGCCGGTCGGCGTCGACGTCCTGCCAGATCACCCGGTCGAGTGCGCTCCAGGCTTCCACGCGCTCGGGCAGCTCCTCCGGCGTCAGGCTCATCACGAGCGGTGCGAGCTGGTTCTGGTTGGGCAACAGGCCGAGGTTCGCGACGATCCCGTCGGGATGCTCGGCGACGACCGCGACCATCAGCTGGGTCGCGTCGTGGATCGCGAACTTGACTTTGGTGCTGACGACCTTGCCGTCGCCGTCGGCGAGGATCACCTCGAGCTCGCTGCCGAATGCGGGCGGCTGGACGTACAGCAGATAGCGCTTGTCGGACTGGGTCGGGAGGTCCACCGCCGTACCGAACCGCGTCTGGCCCTGGGTCCCGCCCGCGAGCCGGAGCTCGCCGGTCACGGCCGGTCCGTCATTGACGAGGTGGACCTGGATCGCCATCCACGATCCGATCCGGGCGTTACCCGACAGGAGCGCGTGTGCCTCGATCGTCGGGAGGTCCGCCGCGGCCGCGCCGGTCGCCAGCGGGCCGAGCATCCCAAGGAGGACGCCGAACAGCGCCATGAGCCGCCACGAACGCCGCGAGACACGGGCCGGCGCGCGCCGCGCCGGCGGCTGGGCACCCGGTCGGCTCAGACGACGGTGCACGAGGTTCCCCCTGACGGTAGGGTCGGGTTCGGTCGCAGCATGGACGCCTCGGCACAGGCGAAAGTTGCAGAGGCGCGGGCGTTCGGTCGACGGCTATCGTACGATGCTGGGGTCCCGTGAGCCGCCGGCCAGCATGCCGTCATCCCGAGGAGGTCCGTGCCCGAGATTCGCCCGTTCCGGGCGCTTCGATACGACGTCGCGACCATCGGCGATCCCGCCTGCGTGCTCGCCCCGCCCTACGACGTCATCGGCCCCGCGCTGCGGGATCGCCTGCTGGCTCGCCACCCCGCCAACATCGTCCGGCTGGACTTGCCGGGCGAGGACGCCGGCGACCAGCCCGACGACCGATACCGGCGTGCGGCGCGCATCCTTGCCGGCTGGCGATCCGACGGCACCCTCCACAAGGACCCGCATCCGTCGGTCTACGTCTACGAGCAGACCTACGTCGTTCCCGGCACGGACACCTCGCGGACCCAGGCCGGCTTCTTCGCCCGGCTCCGGCTCGAGCCTCCCGGGCCGGGCTCCGGCGTGCTGCCCCACGAGCGGACGCTGGCCGGCCCCCGCGAGGACCGGTACAAGCTGCTTCGCGCGACCGGGGTCAACACCAGCCCGGTGGTCGTGATGTACGACGATCGGGAGGGGCGCGGTACCCGGATCCTCGACGAGATCCGTACCCTGACGCCGGATCTCGACGTCGTGGACGACGACGGCGTGCAGCACCGGCTCTGGGCCGTGTCGGCCGACGGATCGGCTGCCGATGCGGTCGCCCCGTTGCTCGCGGCAGCGTCCGGCGAACCGGTGACCATCGCAGACGGCCACCATCGCTACGAGACGGCCCTGCGGTATCGCGACGAGCGACGCATGTCGCGATCGTGCGAAGAGGATCCGCCGTTCGACTACCTCCTGACCCTGTTCCTCGACGTGGCGCACCAGCCGCTGACCGTCCTGCCGACACACCGGGTCCTGTGCGGCCTCGGCGAAGCGCGGGTGGCGGCGATGCTGGATCGGCTCGACGACCTGTTCGAGGTCCAGCGCGACGTGCCGGCCAGCCAGCTCCGCGAAATCTTCGGCGCGATCGGCCTGGCGCCGGGCGGGGAAGGGCGGTTCGGGCTGTGGACGCGCGGCGGCGGCTTCGTCCTGACCGCGCACCGGGCGGCCTTCGAGGCCCTGTTGCCCGCGGGCGGTGCCGCCGTTCGCGGTCTCGACGTGACGCTGCTCGGGGCGACGACCGCGCAGCTTGCGGGGATCGACGACGAGGCCGTGGCCGGAGGTGCGATCGAGTACACGAAGTCGGCCACGGAGGCGATCGAGCTGGTGGATTCGAACGCCGGCGGCGCCGACGCGGCGTTCCTTCTCGAGCCGACGCCGGTCACCTCGATCGCAGCGGTCGCCCGCGACGGAGACGTGATGCCGCAGAAGTCGACCTACTTCTATCCGAAGGCCCTGTCCGGCCTCGTGATCAACCCACACGAGTGGTGAGCGATATGCCCCTGACGCCCGAGCAGATCCTCAATCACGGCCAGCTGCCGCCCCCCGGCGGCCGGCCGATCCGCAAGGATGAGATCGAGCTCCAGGAACGCGGGCTCTACATCGAATCGTGGCTGCCCGAGCGTCGCTCGCGCCGGAAGCCGTTGCTGTTCGTGCACGGCGAGCTCGGCGGGTCCTGGACGTGGGAGCGATACCTCGGCTACTTCGCCACTCGGGGCTGGGAGGGCCACGCGCTCAACCTTCGGAACCACCACTGGTCGCAGACGGCGGACGCGACGACGTTGTCGTTCGACACCTACACCGAGGACGTGGTGGCCGCGCTCGAGCGGTTCGGCAACGGGGTCGTGCTGGTCGGCCACGGGATGGGCGGCCTGCTCGCGCTCAAGGCGGCCGAACGGATGCCGGTCACCGGCTTGATCCTGCTGAGCGCCGAGCTCCCGCGCGAGCTTCGGCCGCCGGCTCGCCAGCACGAGCTGCGCGACATCCCCGATGCGTACGGGCGCGCGCTGATCGGGTGGGAGACGCTCCCCGAGCGACTGCTTCGGGACGATCGCGATCTGACCCTGCCCGACGTCCTGCGGATCCAGCATCTGCTGGGCCAGAAGCCGCACGAGGCCGGTGCCGCGCGTCGGCAGATGCTGTCGGGCGTCCCGGTCGATCGCCGCAGCCTCGAAGGGCTGCCGATCCTCGTCGTCGGTGCCGGGCTGGACCGGACGGTGCCCCTGGCGGATTCGGAGCGGCTGGCCGACTGGCTCGGTGCCACCTACGAGCCGTTCGCCGCGCATTCGCACTACGGGTTGGTGCTCGGCGAGACCAGCTACCAGCAGGTGGCCGATGCGATCCGGGGGTTCCTGGAGACGAACCGGCTCTAGCTCGGGGTCGGCCAGGGCTACCGGGCGCGGAGGCGGGGAGCCTGTTCGGCCCTGTGGCGTTTGATGCCCGTGCGACCCCGCTGCTATCATGCCGACCCGGCCGAGCCATCTGCCTCGCGCCGACGGAGCCGCATTCGTCTAGAGGCCCAGGACACCGCCCTCTCAAGGCGGAGATCACCGGTTCGAATCCGGTATGCGGTACCAA
>JACQEF010000002.1 GCA_016200745.1 Chloroflexota bacterium
CGGCGTGTGGGTCGCATCGGCCAGCGGCGCGTCCAGCCCGGTCGTGAACCCGTCGGACGGCGGGGTGGTGGCGGAGGTGGACGTCGCCACCGATGGCCAGGTCCAGGCGGCGATCGCCGCCGCCCGCCACGCCTTCGATCGGACGGACTGGCCGAAATCCGCGGCCATCGAGCGCGCGGCGCTGCTGGACGCCGTCGCCGGGCTGATCGATCGCGACCTCGAGGAGATGGCCCAGCTCGAGACGATCAACACCGGCAAGGCGATGCGCGAGAGCCGCTGGGACATGGGCGACGTCGCCCGCGTGTTCCGCTACTACGCCGATCTCGCCGACAAGGAAGCGGGCCGGCTCGTCGACGCCGGCAACCCCGGCGTGCTCAGCCGGGTCGTCCGCGAGCCGATCGGCGTCTGCGGGCTCATCGGACCGTGGAACTACCCGCTCCTCCAGCTGAGTTGGAAGATCGCGCCCGCGCTGGCGGCCGGCAACACGGCGGTCATGAAGCCGGCCCAGCTGACGCCGCTGTCGGCGATCCACCTGGTCGGGCTGTTCGAGGAGGCCGGCGTGCCGGCCGGCGTCGTCAACCTGGTCCTCGGGCCGGGCGAGCGCGTCGGGCAGGCGCTGGCCGACAGCCGCGACGTCGACATGGTGTCGCTGACCGGCGGCCTCGACGCCGCCCGGTCGCTGCTCCACGGCGCAGCCGGCAACATCAAGCGCGTCGCCCTCGAGCTCGGCGGCAAGAGCCCGAACATCATCTTTGCCGACGCCGACTTCGAGACCGCCGTGGACAACGCGCTGACCGCCGCGTTCGTCCACTCCGGCCAGGTCTGCTCGGCCGGCTGCCGGGCGATCGTCCAGGACGAGGTCTACGACCGGTTCGTGGAGGAGATCGGCCGCCGGGCCGAGCGGATCCGGCTGGGGGCCGGCACGGACCCGGCGACCGAGACCGGTGCGCTGATCTCGGCGGCGCATCGCGCCAAGGTCGCCCGGTACGTCGAGATCGGGGTCCGCGAGGGTGCTCGGCTGGTCGCCGGCGGCGGGCCGCCGTCGGATCCGGAGCTGGCCACGGGCTTCTACTACCGGCCGACAGTCCTGGCCGACTGCCGCCGCGACATGACCGTCATCCGCGAGGAGATCTTCGGACCGGTGCTCACCATTGAGCGGTTCTCCACCGAGGACGAGGCCGTGGAGCTCGGCAACGACACCACCTACGGGCTGGCCGGGGCCGTGTGGACCGCCGACGCGGGCCGGGCGCAACGGGTCGCCGGGCAGCTCCGCCACGGGACGGTCTGGATCAACGACTACAACACGTACCTGCCGCAGGCGGAGTGGGGCGGGTTCAGGCAGTCCGGGCTCGGGCGCGAGCTCGGCCCGAGCGGTCTCGACGAGTACCGCGAGGTCAAGCACATCTGGCAGAACCTGTCGCCTGGTCCCACCGGCTGGTTCGGTGGGTAGGTGCGACCGCCTCGCGGCAGATACCAGCCCCGGTAGTAGCCGGGCGGACACGCGCGAACTGCGTCAGCGCATCGGGTGCCCGAACACGCTCGAACGGTGCCAGTTCGCGCTCGAACGATCCGCCGCGACGCTGCTGGCAGGGATGCTGTTGCACGATCCACCACCCCGGTTGGTGGATGCACGCACGAGCCGTGGCACACCCGACGATCTGCACGGACCGGGCGGGGGCCCCTGCAGTGCGAGACGCCCCGGGCATCCCGGGGCGTCTCGACCAATCGCGGAACCGGCCCCCTACTCGGCGGGAATCTCCGCGTGGATCTTGCCGAGATCCACGCCCTGCGAGCGCCGGTACAGCCAGGCGGCCAGGTAGACGACCACGGCCAGGCCGTACATCGCGCCGAGGTAGATGATCGACTGCGAGTTGCCGACGCCGATCCCGTACAGGGAGTTGGACAGCCACTCGTAGATCGTCCAGCCGAGGACGACCACCGTCACGCCACCACCGATGCTGATCAGCGGGATGCCCGCGATCTGGTAGCGGGCGATCGGCGACGCCTGGTAGAGGTCGCGCTTGTACCAGGGCAGGATCGTGGCCGCGATCGCCGTCCCGAAGAAGGTGACCGCGATCACCAGCGACGCATCGAGCGTCCACGACACGAACGGCGTCCAGTACGCATAGACCGCGCTCACGACGACGGATGGGACCATGATGAACAGGAGGGCCACCCACGGCACCGCCCGCCGTTCGGAGACCCGGGCGGCCGCCTCGGGGAGCACCCGGTCGAACGCCGCCGCGAAGATCATCCGCGTCGACGACAGGAAGAGCGTCCCCGACCAGCCGAGGAACCAGGCCCCGAAGACCACGACCATCGCGATCTGGAAGATCCGGCTGTCGACCAGGAACGAGGCGAGCAGCGGCGGGTAGCCCCAGATCGGGATCACGGGCGCCGTCGTCGTATAGCCGTACGCGTAATCGATGTAGCTGACGTTGGTCGAGTTGAAGAACGTCCAGCCGAACGTCTTGTCGGCCAGGAACACGAAGATCAGGGCGAGGGCGATGGTGACCCAGATCCCGCCGAGCATGCCGTTGAGCACCTTGCGGAAGTCGCCGGCTCCGCGGACCTCGCCGTACAGGGTCGAGCCCCAGTTCGGGTAGAGGATCCAGAACATCATGAACGGGATCAGCAGGAACGTGCCGCCCCCGAACCCGAACGGATCGAGCGATCCACCCGTATAGCCGTCGGTCGCGGCAGCGTTGTCGATCGTGCCCTGGTAGGCGTTGCCGACCCCGAACAGGTCGTTCGCGGCCTTGTCGAACGCGGTCTGGAACGACGCCTGCGACGACACCAGCAGCAGGATGAAGATCACCGCCAGGCCGACCAGCCCGATCCACAGGCTCCAGCGCTGGATCCGGGCGTACCCGGCCATGCCCAGCGATACCAGGACGGTGGTCAGCACGATGACGAACAGCGAGACGGCGAACGTCCCGTTCTGCGAGGTGAAGAAGGTGACGCCGTCGGTCCAGCCGACGAGCGCCGCCAGCGGCTGGAAGAACTCGATCTTCGCGATCGAGCCGTAGATCGGCGCCCATTGCGCGAGGATGAACCACCAGCCCGTGGCCGCCAGCACGAACGCGATCCCGCCGCGGAGGTAGCCGACCGCGGCGCCGATCACCAGCCCGACCACGAGGCCGACGATGTTGCCCGAGTCCCCGCCGAGGGTCGCCCCGCCGACCACCAGGCCGCCGACCGCGCCGACCACGGCGCCGGAGGCGATGCCGGGGATCCCGTCGAGCACCCGACTCTGCCAGATGTAATCGCCACCGGCGCGCGGCATGACCGCGATCAGTCCGGCGTAGGCGATCGCCAGGAACGTGACGGCCACCCCGGAGATGACGATGGAGGCGACGGCCGAGCCGTCCGGGACGAATGCGAAGATCGCGAGGCTGTAGAACATCCCGAGCGTAACGAGGTTCACCGACATGAACGAGTAGGTGAACGCGTCGAACCCCGACCACCCCTTGACGAGTCCCGTCGCGTTCCTGAGGAACAACGACGGCGCATCGCGGCTCACCGAAGCCATGGGACGAACTCCTCCTCTCTACGAATGCCCAGCCCGGCGCCCGGGCTGGACGTCCAGGCGCCGGGCGTTATCCATTGATGAGCAGGTAGCGCTTCACCACTCCCTTCCGCGTGTCCAGGTCGACGATCGCGGCCTGGAGCACGCCGTCCTCGTAGGCGCTGCCGGGATTGACCGCCAGGGTCGGCCCGAGCTTCACGGCTCCCCGGCCTTCGTGGATGTGACCGTGGAGCGAGAGCGGAGGACGGTACGCGAGGATGGCGTCGCGAACGGCCCGTGAACCGACCGGGACGAGCGCCTGGCCGCCGGCGACGTACCTCATGTTGGCATCGAGTTTCGGCGCGTTGTCAAGGTTGGAGCCGTGCGGCGGGGCGTGGAAGTTGAAGATCGCGCGACCGGAGTCGGGGGCCTTTCCGACGAGCTCGTCGATGCGCGCCCGCAGCTCGGGTTCGGGCATCTCCCGGTACGTGTTCCAGGGTGTCGGGTTGGCCCAGCCGGTCGAGACCAGCGACATCCCCTCCAGGTCGATCGCGTTGGCCTCGCCGAGGTCGACCCGCTCGGCGCGGTCGATGATCGGGTCGATCTCGAACATGTCGTCGTTGGCCGGCGAGACGATGCAGCGGATCCCGGTGTTGGCCAGGCGCTCGTCGGCGAGGGCCATCCAGCGCGCCACGCCGCGCAGGATCTCGGTCCTGAACCGCTCGTCCACCAGCGCGGAGTCGCCCGACCACGCATCGAGCTCGTCGCCGGTCAGGCGAACCGGGTAGTAGCCGCGATCGGAGATCCGCTTCTCCATCGCCCGCAGCTCATCCTCGGTGGACAGCTCGTGGCGCTGCTCCTGGAGGCTGAGCTCCCAGCCCTCGCGGGTGGCCACGATCGGGACCATCGCCTTCCCGGTCATGTCGCCGCCCATGATCAGGACGTCCGCCTTGTGGAAGGCGCCGGCGTTCAGGAACTTCCGCCAGCAGACCTCTGAACCATGGACGTCGGTCGCGAAGAAGATCCTCACCCGGACTCCGGCCTCCCAACTGGCGGAGCGCGCAGTATAGGGTTCGAAGATTGCCCGGCGAGGCCCGATCCCGCCGGTCGCACCGCCCCGGGGTGCCGGCCCGCCGCCCCGTCGCACCAACCGCGACGATCACGGAATCGTGGCGAGCGATGATGCCGTGTTAACGAATCCCTCACA
>JACQEF010000351.1 GCA_016200745.1 Chloroflexota bacterium
ATGGTCGACGCAGCCAAGACCTGGGCCGCCGACCACCCGGACGTCGAGGTCGTGTTCGCGCAGGGCAAGAGCGGGACCGACGACGAGGGTGAGATCGCGGCCATCGAGTCGATGATCACCCAGGGCGTGAACGCGATCGCGATCACGCCGACGAGCCCGAACGTGCAGACCGCGCTCGACAAGGCGACGGCGGCCGGGATCAAGGTCGTCCTCATCGACAACGACATCCCGGACTGGTCCGGCAAATCCTCGGTCGTGGCAACCGACAACCTCGCCGGCGGCAAGCTCGCCGGGGCCTGGCTCAAGGACAATCTCCCGGCCGGGTCCAAGCTGGCCGTGCTGAAGGGCCGGCTGGGCAACCCGTCGCTCGAAGACCGGGTGACCGGCATGCTCGACACGCTCGGTGACGCGGCGACCGTCGTCGGCGGAAGCCCGGCGACCGACTGCGACCAGACCAAGGGCCTGGATGCCGCCACCGACATCCTGACCGCCAATCCGGATCTCACGGCGATCTACTCCGCCTGTGGGCCACCCGCGCTCGGCGCCCTGACGGCGATCAAGAACGCGGGCATCGCCGCCGGGAAGATCGTGGTCGTCGGGTTCGACGCCTCGGGTGGCGAGATCGACGCGATCATCGCCGGCGAGGAAGCGGGATCCGTGGCCCAGTTCCCGGCGAAGATGGGGTCGCTCGGGATCGAGACCGCCTACAAAGCGGCCAAGGGCGAGAGCGTCGAGGCGAACGTCGACACCGGCACCGAGATGGTGACCAAGGACAACGCCGCGCAGTTCAAGTAACCCGCGAGCTCCAGGGGTGCCCGAGGCCTCCTCCCTCGGGCACTCCGATCCCACCCTCCCATTCGAGCCCGGAGTCCGTCCCCGTGCCCATCACCATCACCGAGGTCGTCGCGCTCGACGTCCGCTTCCCGACGTCCGACTCGCTCGACGGGTCGGACGCGATGAACGAGCGGCCCGACTACTCGGCCACCTACGTGACCCTCAGGACGTCCGGATCGGACGGGCTCGAGGGTCATGGGATCACCTTCACCACCGGGCGCGGCAACGAGCTCTGTGTCGCCGCCGTCAAGGCGCTCGGGCCGATGGTCGTCGGTCGCACGCTGCCTTCCATCGTCGATGACTTCGCCGCGTTCTGGTACGAGCTCGTCGGCGACGGCCAACTCCGCTGGGTGGGCCCGGAGAAGGGCGTCATCCACCTGGCCACGGCCGCCATCGTCAACGCCGTCTGGGACCTGTACGCCAAGGTCGAAGGCAAGCCGCTCTGGAAGCTGCTCGTCGACCTGTCACCCGAGGCGCTCGTCCGGGTCATCCCGTTCCGCTACATCACGGACGCCCTGACGCCCGACGAGGCGCTCGACATCCTGCGCCGGCAGGCGCCCACGCGCGCCGTGCGCGAGGCCGAGATGCGAGAGCACGGATATCCCGCGTACACGACTTCGACGGGTTGGCTCGGCTACCCGGACGACAAGGTCCGGCGCCTGTGTCGCGAGGGTGTCGCGGCCGGTTGGCAGCACTTCAAGATCAAGGTCGGCGTGGACCTGGCGGCCGACGTCCGGCGCGTGAGCATGGTCCGCGAAGAGATCGGCGACGACCGGATGCTCATGGTCGATGCCAACCAGGCCTGGGACGTCGACCAGGCGATCGAATGGATGCGGGCCCTGGCTCCCGCGCGGCCGCTCTGGATCGAGGAGCCGACGAGCCCGGACGACATCCTCGGGCACGCCCGGATCGCGCGCGCGCTGGAACCGCTCGGGATCCGTGTGGCGACAGGCGAGCACGCCCACAATCGGGTGATGTTCAAGCAGTTCCTGCGGGCCGACGCCATTGGCTTCTGCCAGATCGACAGCTGCCGGCTCGGCGGTGTCAACGAGGTCCTCGCGGTCCTGCTCCTGGCCGCCAGGTTCCGCGTGCCGGTCTGCCCGCATGCCGGCGGCGTCGGGCTGTGCGAGTACGTCCAGCACCTGGCGATCTTCGACTACATCGCCGTCAGTGGTTCCCTCGACGAACGGGTGGTCGAATACGTCGACCACCTGCACGAGCACTTCGTGGCACCGGCGATCGTCCGGAACGGCCGCTACGTCGCCCCGACCGCACCTGGCTACAGCATCACGATGCGACCGGAGTCACTGCGGCGGTTCGCCTTCCCCGGCGGCGAGGCCTGGACGGCCGCGGTCGGCGCGAGGGCGGGTCGATGAGCGGCCGGCTGTCGGACAAGGTCAGCCTGATCACCGGCGCGGGTTCGGGGATCGGTCGCGCGTCGGCGATCCTGTTCGCCGCCGAGGGCTCCCGTGTCGCCGTCGCCGACATCGACCCGGACGCCGCGCGCGAAACCGTGCGCCTGATCACCGGCGCCGGCGGCAGCGCGGCCGATTTCCGGGTCGACGTCACCGACCCCGACGATGGCACAGCCCTGGCGGTCTCCGTCGTGCAGCGTTTCGGGACGATCGACGTGCTGTTCAACAACGCCGGTATCGCCGGCGTGGGGGTGCTCCACGAAACCTCGATCGAGCTGTGGGACCGGGTGATGGCCGTCAACGTACGGGGCGTGTTCCTGGTCGCTCGAGCGATCCTGCCGCACATGCTCGCCGCGGGTCGGGGCTCCATCATCAACATGTCTTCGACGATCGCCGAGATCGGGCTCGCCAACCGCGCCGCGTATGCGGCATCGAAGGGGGCCGTGCTCGCGCTCACCCGCCAGATGCAGGCGGACTACGCGGCCCACGGCATCCGCGTCAATGCCCTGTTGCCCGGGACCATCCACACCCCGTTCGTCGATCGCTACCTGGCCGAGAGCTACGACGACCCGGTCGCCGGGCTGGCAGTGCTCAAGAAGCGCCAGCTGACCGGGGACCTCGGACGGCCGGAGGACGTCGCCGCAGCGGCGCTGTTCCTCGCCTCGGACGAGTCCCGCTTCGTCCTCGGCTCCGGCATGTTCGTCGACGGCGGTGTCCGGGGCGCCAAGTGACGGCTCGATGCGACTCCTGACCAGGGCGGCGCCGGACGGCGAGCGGCTCGCCGTCGCGACCGACGGCGGCCTCGTCGACGTCGCCGACCTGCTCGGCGGCGGCAGCTGGACCATGGCCCGGCTGCTCGCCGACGTCGGTGCGTCACTGGCGGCCATCGCGCAGGCCCTGGCGCGCGGCGACCCGACGCGGACCCAGGCATCGGCCGGCGCCGTCTGGCTGCCGCCGGTCACCCGGCCGGGCAAGATCGTCGCGATCGGCCGCAACTACCACGAGCACGCAGCCGAACAGGGCGAGACCGCCCCGCCCGACCCGGTCGTGTTCGCGAAGTTCCCGACCAGTCTCGTCGGCCACGATGCCGACATCGCCTGGCGGTCGGCCGACACGGACCAGGTCGACTACGAGGCGGAGCTCGCCGTGGTCGTCGGCCGGATGGCACGGGAGGTCCCGGTGTCGCGGGCGCTGGATCACGTCCTCGGCTATACCTGTCTCAATGACGTCTCGGCGCGCGACCTTCAGTTCGGCGACGGCCAGTGGGTGCGCGGCAAGAG
This sequence comes from Chloroflexota bacterium, assembly GCA_016200745.1. Taxonomy (GTDB): domain Bacteria; phylum Chloroflexota; class Limnocylindria; order Limnocylindrales; family CSP1-4; genus SPCO01. Next base: position 3,530 of record JACQEF010000351.1, read on the forward strand.
CCTCGACACGTTCTGCCCGATGGGTCCCTGGATCGTGACCGCCGACGAGGTGCCGGATCCCGGGCGCTTGCGGATCCGTTGCCTGGTCAACGGGGAGGTCGTGCAGGACGCCAGCACGTCCCAGATGGTCCATGACGTTCCGAGCCTCGTGGCCTTCTGCTCGCGGTTCATGACCCTTGAGCCGGGCGACGTCATCGCGACGGGGACGCCAGGCGGTGTCGGTGTCTTCCGCGATCCGCCGCGGTTCCTGGGCCACGGTGACGACGTCGTCGTCGATATCGACGGGATCGGGCGACTGGCCAACCACTGCCGCGTCATCGGCAGCTGAGGTGGTGGCGTGAGCGGCAAGATGATCGAGATCGAGCTGGCCTACGGGTCGTCCGGCATGACGGTCCAGCTGCCAGCCGCGGCCACCACCGTGATCACGCCGAGACCGCGCAACGCGGCGCCCGACCCGCTCGCGGCGATTCGCGCCGCGATCGAGGGGCCCGTTGCCGGGCCGCGGTTGCGCGACCTTGTCCGACCCGGCCAACGCGTGGCGATCTCGGTCTGCGACGTGACCCGACCACAGCCGCGTCCGGTCATGCTGCAGGCGATCATGGAGGTGCTCGACGGCATCGTCCGGCCACAGGATGTCGTGGTCCTGATCGCCACGGGGACGCACCGTAGCTCGACCGCTGCGGAGCGCCGCGAGATGCTCGGCGACGACATGCTCGACGCCTGGCGGGTCGTGGACCAGGATGCGCGCGATCGGACCACGCTGGTCGATCTGGGTCGGACCGGCGACGTCCCGGTCCTTCTCGCACGAGAGTGGGTCGAGGCGGATCTGCGGATCACGACCGGCTTCGTCGAGCCGCATTTCTTCGCCGGCTTCAGCGGCGGCCCGAAGATGGTCGCTCCGGGACTCGCCGGGCTCGAGACGACGCTGGCGCTCCACAACGCCCGCCGGATCGGGGACCCCAGGGCCACGTGGGGCGTCATCGAGGGCAACCCCGTGCACGACGCGGTCCGGGCGATCACGACGGCGACGCGCGTCGACTTCTCGGTCGACGTGCTCCTCGACGACCGGCAGCGGATCACCCGAGCGTTTGCCGGCGAAACCCTGGCGATGCATGCGGCCGCCTGTGCGGCGGCGCGGCGCGAGGCGATGCGGCCGGTCGAGGCGCCGTTCGACATCGTGGTCACGACCAACAGCGGCTATCCGCTCGACCAGAACCTCTACCAGGCGGTCAAGGGCATGTCGGCTGCCGCGGAGGTCGTGAAGACCGGTGGCACGATCATCTGCGCCGCGGAATGCCGTGACGGGCTGCCGGATCACGGGTCGTACGGACAGCTCCTGCACGAGGGCCGGTCGTCGGCCGACCTGCTCGAGCGGATCGCGGCATCGCCGATCACGATCCCCGACCAGTGGCAGGTCCAGATCCAGGCCCGGGTCCAGGCCAAGGCGGACGTCCGGCTCCGGTGCGACGGCCTGGCCGACGACGAGGTCCGCGCCGCGCACCTGACGCCGATCGACGACGTCGGGGCGACGGTC
>JACQEF010000003.1 GCA_016200745.1 Chloroflexota bacterium
CGATCGCCGCCGGGATCACGATGGCCGTCGTGCCGGTCCTGATCGTGTTCCTCGCCCTGCAGCGGTACATCGTCCAGTCCATCTCGCAGAGCGGGCTCAAGCTATGAGCGGCGCCATGCCACGTCGCCGGACGGAGTCGATCCACGGCACGTTCGCGGCCGCCTGCCGGGCCACCTGGGCGGGTGCACCGGTCGTCGTCGTAGTCAGCGTCGGGTGGACCCTCGCCGCCGCCCCGATCGCAGCGGCGGTGGTGGTCGGGCTGCCCGTGCCGTGGGTCTTGCTGACCCTGCCACTCCTCCTGGTGAGCACCGGCGCCTACCGCGTGTGGGCCGACCTCGCCGTGGGTCGAACCCCTGGGCTCCGTCAGCTCGCCAGGACCGACCCTGGCCTCGCCCTGCTCACGTGGGGCTTCGGGCTCGTGGTCGCGCTGCTCCTTGGGCTGGGCGACCCGGGCGTGGTCGCGGCGAGCGTGACCGGGGCCGTCGGTGCGCTCATTCTGCCGCTCGCGTTCGCCTATGGCGCAGTGCGGGGTCGACCCGGTGTTGCGGCGGTGCATGGGGGCCTGGTGCTCGCCGCCCTCCGTCCTGACCTGGCCGTGACCCTGGCGGCGTTGACGGTCATCGCGGCCTTCGCCATCGTCGCCTCCGCGGGGTCGCTCGTCCTGTGTGTGCCCGCGCTCGTCGCCATCTTCTCGTGCGTGGCGGTGGCGGACGAACTCCAGCGAATCGGCGCCGTCGCGACGTGAGCGGCGCCCCGAAGTCGGGATCCTTCCCAGGAGAGGACCAGCCATGACCAGAGACGTCATCCTCGTCGCCAGCGGCGACCTTCGTGAGACCGCCAACCGGCTCGGCTGGCCGGCACAGGCCGAGCTCGAGCGAAACGTCGAGGCGGCGTTCGGGCGACACGGCGCCCGGATCCGGCGCGGTCACCCGATCGACGCCACCGCCGGCCACGGCTTCATCTCCAGCCAGCGAATGGGGATGGCCGTCTTCGGCGAGATCGACCGCGACGCGCCCGTCGTCGTGGCGGAGGCGGTCTGGCAGTACAGCCATCACGTGCTCCCGGGCCTGCGCCGCCACCGCGGGCCCATCCTGACCGTGGCCAACTGGAGCGGGGAGTGGCCGGGCCTCGTCGGGATGCTCAACATCAACGCGTCGCTGACCAAGATGAACCGGGCGTACAGCTCGATCTGGGGCGCCGACCTCACCGATTCCTTCGCCGACGACGCGATCGCCCGATGGCTGGACACGGGCTCGGTCGTCCACGACACCTCGCACGTCCACGATCTCGATCCGTGGCGCCTCCCGCCGCCGGCCGCCGAGACCGGACGCCGCCTGGCCGGCGAGCTGGCCGACCGGATGGCCATCCTCGGCGTGTTCGATGAGGGCTGCATGGGGATGTACAACGCCATCCTCGACGACGAGTACCTGAACCCGATGGGCATCTTCAAGGAGCGGCTCAGCCAGTCGGCGCTCGTCCACGAGATGCACCAGGTGGACGCGTCGGAGGCTCGCGAGGCGTACCGCTGGCTGCTCGATCGCGGGATGACGTTCCGGTTCGGAGCGGACGGGTCGGTCGAGCTGACCGAGGACCAGGTCCTCGACCAGCTCCGGCTGTACGTCGCCGCGATGCGCATCGCCGATCGTTTCGGGTGCGACGCGATCGGGATCCAGTACCAGCAGGGGCTCAAGGACGTCGCACCGGCCTCCGATCTGGCCGAGGGCCTCCTCAACGACCCCGATCGTCCGCCGGTGCGCCATGCCGAGACGGGCCGCGAGCTCTACCCGGGCCGCGCGCTTCCGCATTTCAACGAGGTCGACGAGGGGTCGGCCGTCGACGGTCTTGTCACGAACCGGGTCTGGACGGCGCTCGGGCTCAACCCGGCGACGACCCTCCACGACGTCCGCTGGGGCGACCCGTACGGCGACGACTACGTCTGGGTGTTCGAGATCTCGGGCGCCGTCCCGCCGGCGCACCTGGCCGGCGGCTACGGCGGGGCGGTCAGCGAGCGCCAGCCGCCCGTCTACTTCGGCCAGGGCGGCGGCACCATCAAGGGCGTCAGCCGGCCCGGCGAGATCGTCTGGAGCCGCGTCTTCATCATGGACGGCGCGCTCCATGCCGACCTCGGGCGAGGGACGGTGGTCGAGCTCCCGGCGGCCGAGACCGAGCGCCGCTGGCAGTCCACCACGCCGCAGTGGCCGATCATGCACGCGGTGCTCCACGGGATCACCCGGGACCAGATGATGGCCCGCCACCGCGCCAACCACATCCAGGTCGCGTACGGCGACGACGCCGCGTCGGCGGACCTGGCACTCCAGACGAAAGCGGCGATGTTCGACGCGATGGGCGTGCGGGTCCACCTGTGCGGGGTCGGCCTCGCCTGAGGCTCCGGGCGTCCCGGCGCGTCAGACGGCCGGGGCGCCCGCCGCCGGCGTCGTGCCGGTCGGCCCCGGGACGAGCCGGACCGCAACCGAGCTGACGCCGATGCTGACCGCGACCGACGTGATGATCGCGACGTAGAGCACCTGGTCGATCGCATCGGCGGCAACGGCGGCGGAGGCGAGCACGAAGCTGAACTCGCCGATCTGGCCGAGACCGATCGCCAGCTGCAGCGGCCGCACCTCGAGCCCGGCGATCCGGACGAGCAGCCAGGCGACCGCGACCTTGGCCACGACGATGAGCGCCAGGAGCAGCCCCACGGCCGGGAGCGCCGCGGCGAGCCGGCTCGGGTCGACCAGGGTCCCGATCGCCACGAAGAACAGCACCGCGAAGACGTCGCGGAAGGGGAGGAGGCGACGGCGAACCTCACCCGCCTCGTGGCTCTCGGTGATCGCCAGCCCGCCGACGAACGCCGCCAGGGCCAGCGGAACTCCGAACGTCACGGCCCCCACGCCGGCGACGGTCAGCCCTGACGCCACCGACGCGATCAGGAACAGGTCGTGCTCATCGCGGAGCCGGCGCAGGATCACGGGCAGCGCCCGCGCGACGACGACGGCCAGGACCCCGAACGCGGCCAGCCCGGCGAGCGCCTCCGGGAGCGACCGGCGGTCCGAGTCGAGGGCCGCCAGGAGGATCGCCGCGAGGGCGACTCCGACCAGGTCCTGGATCACGCTCCAGCCGAGCAGGGCCACCTCGGTCTCGCGGTTCGTGGTCCGGCGCCGGCTGCGCGTGATGTTGACGATGACGACGGACGAGGACAGGGCTACGCACAGCCCGACGAGGGCCGCCGCCAGCGGCGCCAAGCCGACCGCCAGGAACGCGGCGCCCGCGATCGCGGTCGACAGCAGCGCCTGGGCGGGTGCGGCCCAGAGCAGCGGACCGTGGTCTCGACGCAACCGTCCCAGGTCGACTTCGATCCCCACCTCGAACAGCAGGAGCACGACGCCCACGTCGGCCAGCAGCTCGAGCTGCTCGCGATCGGCCACGTACCCGGGGGTGAACGGGGAGACGCCGAGCCCGACCAGGAGGTAGCCGACGATCGCCGGCAGCCCGAGCCGGCGGGCGACCCACCCGCCCGCCGCCGCGGCCAGCAGGATCGCGCCGATCTCGAGGATGGGGGCGGCGGTGGCGTCCATGGTGGGATGGTAGCGGGTGATCAGAGCCCGCCTCGCTGGTTGCGGACGCGTGACTCCGGTCAGCCCTCGGTCGGCGCGGTCTCGCCCTGCGTCCGGCGCTCGCCGCCCAGCGTCCCGAAGCGCCAAGCGAGGAACACCGCGATCGCGGTGACCGCGACGATGATCGCCGAGATGGCGTTGATCTCGGGAGTGACCCCGAACCGGATCTTCGAGTAGATGTAGAGCGGCAGCGTGCTGCTCCCGACGCCCGCGTTGAAGGTCGTGATCACCAGGTCGTCGAACGACAGCGCGAACGCGAGCA
>JACQEF010000355.1 GCA_016200745.1 Chloroflexota bacterium
CTCTTCAACGGTACGCTCGATGAGCTGGCGATCTACAACGTCGCTCTGACCGGCGCCCAGGTCATTGCCCACCACAACGCGGGGATCACCGGTGGAGGCAGCGGGACGGCTCAGGTCTCCGGCACGACGTCTCGACCGCGGAGCGACGGTAGGCCCATCTCGCCGTAGAGCCGCTCGATCTGGTCGAGGAGGCGGCTGATGTCGAACGCGGCCGCACGCTCGCGAAGCCGTTGCCCGACCGCCTGGATGGCCTCGGGCGTGGCCGACAGTTCATGCTCGATCGCCTTGGCGAGGTCTGCCGGCCGCCCGATCCTGACCAGCCGATCGGTCAGGTCCGCACCCAGGACGGATCGATGGGCCGGGATGTCGCGCGCGAGCAGGGGCACCCCCGCCGCCATCGCCTCGAGCATCGCCAGCCCGAACCCCTCGTGCTCGCTCGGGAAGACGCACAGGGCCGCCCGGCTCAATTGCTCGCGGTGCTCCTCGTCCGAGTAGCCGCCCATGAACCTCACGCGGTCGCGCAGGCCGAGGGAGGACACGATCGCCTCGAGACGCCGTCGCTCCTCCCGGTCCTCTGAGCCGCTGATCTCGAGCCGCCACGGCGTGGCGCTCAGCTCGCCCAGCGCCCGCACCAGGTCCTCGAGGCCCTTGTGCCGGGCGACCCGGCCGGGCGTGACGACGAGGCCTGGTTGCGCATCGCGGGACAGGGCCAGCAGCGGCGCCAGCACGGTGGCGTTCTCGAACGTCATCGTCAGAGTCTCTAGGTACGGCGCGAGCCCGAGCAGCAGGTCGCGGTCCGGCTGGCTGCTCGCGACGACGCGAGCCCGGGTCAGCCGCAGCAGCGGCCCGAAGTAGAGCCGGACGGTGAGCTTCTTCACCCAGAATGCCCACATCGTGTGGAACAGAAGTCCGTGGGTGTGCAGAAGCAGCGGTCGCCCGAGCGCCCGGGCCGCCAGCGTCACGACGCCGGTCATGAACCGGAGGTCGTGATGGTGGACCACGTCCGCCCGGCGCAGCTCCCGGATGACGATGTCGGGACGCAGCCCGACCGCGAAGCGGCGGTTGCCGACGCCCGGAATGCGGACCACCCGGACGCCGTCGATCATCTCGAGCCTTGGCAGCCGCCCCGGGATGTCGCCGATCACGTCGCGATCGATGGTCACGACGGTCACCTCGTGACCGAGCCGCGCCTGGCCCGTGGCCACGCTCTGGACGTATCGCTCGATGCCGCCGACCATCGGGACGAAACGCCGGGTGATATGGACGACGCGCATCAAGCTGCCTGTGCTCCGAGGGGGATGTCGTGACCGGTCGCGTGATGGTACTTCACGGGACGCCGGGCCTGGCTCGGCGGGCGGTCACGCCGATGTCGACAGCCCCGGGACGGCGAGCCCGGACGTCCGAGGGGACGCGGATGGTTCCGCCGTCTGTCCCGGGCCGGCGCCCGGTGGGCCGCCCGCGACGAGCGCGACCGCGATCACGACGGCAAGCACCATGGCGATCACGAAGGTGACCCGCTCGGGTCCAAGCGTCGCCGCGAGTCGCCACCTCAGCGGTGCCTGCGGGTTGTTCATGTGCGCCTCGTGGCCGCGGCATCCACGATCAGCTGCGCGAGCGCTTCAGGCGTGACGCCCGCCACCGACATGAATGCCAGCACCGGTCCGGACCTCGCCAGCGGCCGGCTGAGGAGCAGCCGCCCGGCAGCGGCCGTCGCGTCCATCTCGCGGATGTCGAACTGGAGCGCCACGGCCATCGGGTCGATCTCGACGGGACCGAGGAGTTGCAGCTGGCTCTCCTGGACCTTGAACGCGTACCGTCTCCCCGGCTCGAGCGTCGAGCTGCCGGTGATGTAGGTCGCGGTCGGCAGCGTCCCCGGGTCCGTGCTCGCGGGTGCCGTCCACGCCCGGGATCGATCCGGCGCCCTCATCGCGGCAGTGGTCGGAGGCGACGCCGGGCGGGCGTCGAGCGGGAGGCTCCGTTCGGTGCGCGGACCGGCCGTGGCCATGGGTCGCGATGACCGCTCGCGGGCAACGGGTGGCGCCTCGGCGATCGCCGGGGCGGGGGCATCCACGCGAGGCAGGATGAACCCGGACGGCCCGGTGGCGGGGGCGCGTGACGGTGCCGCGGCCGCCGCCGGGACGGCCGGTGCCGGGCGTGGCGACGCCACGGTCGAGCCCGGCCTGCGCCGCCGATCCGCTGGCGCCCCTCCGCGATCCGGCCTGGGCGCCCGCGGCTGCGTGCGGCTCATCTGGGCCAGCAGTTCCTGGGTGTGCCGGGGGACGATCCGGACGTCCTCGTGACACCACGTGCAGACGGTAAGCCAGCCGCGGGTCGGGGTCAGGCATGACCGACAGCGGCCGGGAGGCGCGGCGTACAGCACGGCCAACGCGATCGGACCGAGGATGGCGCCGTAGGCAAACCAGACCGGGGCCCGGCGGTCGCGCTGCTTCGCCAGCCGCCACGCGGCGGATCCGAAGACCGCAACAAACGCGATCAGGGTGAGGGCCGTCAGGGAACCGATCGGTCGTTCCTCCAAGGCAGTGGCGAAGCCGGCATACAGCCCTGTTCGGGCAGCCAAGACGGTACGCCAAATCGCGACTTCGGCCCTGACGTTCGGGTCGGGGTCGGCGTCCACGGTCCCGTTCGGTGCGACCACGCACCGAAACATGTCGTCCGTCCGACGTCGGGCCTGTCATCCAGGCGACAACGGAGCCCGGCGGTGCGTCGAGGCCAGGTTTTGGTATTGACGCGGTACTTTCGTACTGGTACACCAAGCGCTCGCTGCGAGCCGCTGCGCCGGGGGGCGCGCCTCGATGGCGGTCAAGGGGGAAGCAACCCGGGGATGGCCGATCGGCCACGCCGTGCGGACCGGTCCCTCGAGAGCGCGCGGTTCGACGTTTCCGGGGGGAAAGGTCGGAAGATTGAGGGTCACGTCCAGCCCCCAAGCCTCGCCGTCTCAGGCGTCCGGGGACGGCCGCGCCGTGCTCTGGGCCGTCTCCCCGTCCCCTGCTTCTGCTTCCGCGTCGGCGACCCGTGAGCCGTCCCTTGTCGAGCCATCGCCGCCCAACGTGAGGCGAATGCGGCACCAGGAAGGAGGCTGAATGAGGGAAGGCTCCATCAGATGCGGTCGCTTCACGGGTGGTGGACGGCCGCGTAGCGCGCACGCATCTGCGCCAGCCAGCAAGCCCATCGATGAACCAGGGAGAGGGAATTGACACTCGGAATCGCACCCAGGCGAGGCCGGCCGCGGTGGCTGGCCCTGCTCGTCGTCTCTACCGCGATGACTCTGGTGGCCGGGACCACGGTCCTGGCCTTCGCGCCTGGCCCGGGGACCGGCAACAACTCGCCGTTCAATGCGGCGGACGCGAAGCCGAGCCCCGTCCCCTGCGCTCCGACGCTGGCGAATCTGCCGGCGCCCGGCGGCAGTTCTGCGGACTACACATGTGCCGAAACCGGCGGTTCCCAGTCGGTCACCGTGTCCTATTTCCCGGACACGCCGTCCGGGACGGCCACTGACAACGCCTGGGGTCAGGGCACCTCGTCCGACTGCTACCTGGCGAAGGCCGGTGGAGGCAGTCCGGCCTGCGTGACGACGGTCTTCGGAATTGGCGCCAGCAAGACCGACCTGCAGGACCTTGGCATCGGCCTTGCGTCGGCCGCGGTCACCGGCGGCGCCAGCCACGACTTCTTCTACGCCGGCATCAAGCGGCTTCAGACGAACTCCACCAACTCGTCCAACGCCAACTACAGCGTCGAGATCAATCAGCTGCTGCCCGCCTACCAGCCGGCGGCTCCGATCTGTGACGGAACCGTCATCGTCGGAGGTGGCTGCAACATGTGGCGCAGCCCGGGTGACATCACGCTGATGACCGACTGGGGCGGGAACTCGTCGTCGTGCGGCGATCCCACGCCGGCGATCTGCGCCTACGTGTGGATCGATTTCGCGTCGGGTATCGGGGCCAACGGCGCGACACGGACACCGAGCCCCGCCGGGAGTACCTGTTTCAACGCGAAGGCCGCGCCGTGCTGGGGCATCCTTCCCGGCGGCAGCGCCAAGCTTGGGGATATCACGAACTCCGACAAGGCAGCTGGCTCCATCGATGCCGCGACAAGCACCTTCTCCGAGATCGGCGTCGACCTCAACGCCGCCGGGTTGGAGGCCCCGGGGCAGTGCCTGATCGCGCGGCGCTTCTGGGCCCATTCCAGAGCATCGTCGTCCTTCTCCGCCGAGCTGAAGGACTTCATCGTCGCCAACAAGACCGTGTCGACCTGCACCGGAACGACGACCTCGCTGCACGAGACCACCGCGGCCGGCGCGGACGTCACTCCGGCCAACAGCGGCACGACGATCACCATCAAGACCGGCGCATACGTGACGGACGTGGCAACGGTCACGCCAAGCACGTCGAGCGGAACCGTGACGTTCAAGTACTACACCACGCCGGACTGCTCGGACGCCGGCACGACGGCCGGATCGGGCATCGCCATCAGCGGAACTCCCAGGACGGCAAGTTCCACCCCCGTCCAGTTCAGCTCTCCAGGGACGTTCTACTGGCGGGCCTTCTTCACCGGCGGCCCAGGTTCGTCCGACTCGTCCAGCACGTGCGGTGACGAGATCCTCACCGTACGCCAGGACACCACGACCTCAACGGTGCTCCACGAGACCAACTCGGCCGGCGCGGACCTCAACCCGGCGAACAACGGCACCTCCATCACGGTCAACCCGGGCGCCTACGTCACCGACGTGGCGTCGGTCCTGCCGAGCGGGGCGACCGGCACCATGGCGTTCGTGTACTACACGACGTCCGACTGCTCCGACGCCGGAACCGGTGCGGGATCGGGCATCGCGGTCGTCGGTGGCAACGCAAGCTCGACCACGGTCCAGTTCTCCTCCAGCGGCACGATCTACTGGCGAGCGTTCTTCACAGGCTCGGGCCTGTACAACGACTCGTCCAGCACGTGCGGCGGCGAGGTCCTGACGGTGAACCAGGTCAACACCGCCATCTCGACAGCGCCCTGGTATTACCCGAACGACAAGGCCACCATCTCTTCGCCCAACGGCGGCGGGAACCTGGCCGGCGCCATCGTGTTCAAGTTGTACAACACCTCGACGAACTGCGGCCTCAACGGCGCGACGGGATTGCTGTACAGCGAACCTTCCCAGACCGTGTCCGGCGCTGGGCCTCTGGACTTCAGTACCGCGAACACTTCGGTCAAGGTGTCAACAACGACGACCGTCTTCTGGCGCGTCGAGTTCCACAGCACGAACCCCGCCCAGGTTGGGCGGAACAGCTTCTGCCAGGAAAGCATCGCTGGCACGCTGACGGGTGATTCACCGGGTACTGCAGGAAACACCACCCCGTAGGGCTCGTTCCATCAGGGACCTGCCGAACACGAAGAAGGCCCCGGCGCTTGCCGGGGCCTTCGCTTTCGGGCGATACCGTCGCCGAGTGCTTACTGAATCAGGAAGGATGTGCTGGCGGCCAGGGTAACGCTGTTCACCCACGCCTCGAGCCTGCCGGTTCCAGCCGAGCCTGCCCAACCGACACCGCCGTAGATGCAACCAGCGCCGTCGGTCATGCCTCCAAACACCGCTGTGCCATCGGGGTTGTACTGGACGAACTTGATACCGACGTTTGCCGTGTAGCCGCAGCCCGTGATCTGGAACGAGCTGTTGGCCGAAGCCGGGTTCGGGGAGACCACCAATGTGGCTGTGCCGCCGGCGCTGCCTCCACCGCCGTGGTGTCCGCCCCCGCCCCCGCCCCCGCCGCCGCCGCCACCGCCACCGCCCTTGGCGGCGAACGTGGTGCCGGCCGCGAGGCCGACGACGAGGAGCGCGATCAGCGCACCCTCGCCCACCGCTTGTGCGGTATGGCTGATCACGGATCTCATCCGCATGGTCAGACCTCCTGCCGCTGATTCGGCAACCCGGCTAACTGGAGGCTGAGCTACCAGTCCCGTGGCTTTGCGTCCCCGGCTCACACCGGGTTTGCCTTTGTCGTATCCAGCGCGACCATGCGTCGCACCGGGCGGCAAGGGGCGTGAGGCCTCAGCGAGATGACACCGCGCCCAAGCTGCTGGGGAACAACGTAGGCACTTCGTGGCGGGCCATCAATGAGGGAATCGTACCAGTTGGAGCGGCCGACGGTGCCGGGCCGCACCGCCAGAAGGATCCATCGTGGCGACGTCCGACTCGACGATCAGGCAACGCTTCCACCGGGTTCTGGAGCGTGCACCTCGACGTCGCCGAGCCCGCGTGCCGCAAGCTCGGCCCGGAGCTGGTCCGGTGTTCCGGCCAGGATCGGGAACGTCCCGTAGTGCATGGGAACGACGTCCCTGACGCCGAGCAGGTCCACGGCCAGGGCAGCGGCCCGCGGGTCCATGGTGTAGTGCCCGCCGATCGGCAGGAGGGCGAGCTCGGGCCGGTGGAGCTCGCCGATCAGGCGCATGTCGCCGAACACCGCGGTGTCACCCGCGAAGTAGAAGCGGAACCCGTTCTCGACCTCGACCACGAAGCCGACCGGTTCGCCAAGGTAGAGTGTGGTTTCGCCGCCCGGGTTCCAGTCACCGGCCGAATGGTCGGCGTGGACCATCGTGACCTTGATCCCGGCCGCCTCGACCGTGCCGCCCTTGTTCATGCCGATCGCCGCGTCGCCGCCCCCGGGCAGCCGCCGGGCGAGCCACAGGCTCATCTCGTGGATGCACGGCCAGGCGGGCCGCAGCCGGCTGGCCAGCGCCACCGCGTTGCCCATGTGATCGTCGTGGCCGTGGGTGACGAGCAGGAGATCGCAGCGATCGATCGTGTCCGCGCTTCGCGGGCTCCGCGGGTTTCCGAAGAAGGGATCGATCAGGATCACCTTGCCGCCCGGCGTTCGGACCTCGAAGCAGCTGTGGCCGTACCAGGTGAACGTCGTATCGCGATCCAGACTCATCGCGCACCTCCGGGGTGGATGCTAGCAACGCGGCTACACTCGCGTGAGTGTCTGCCACCCAGATCGCGGAGAACCTCGCCTTCATCAACTGGACGGTCCTGACCGGCCTGGCGCTCGGGTCATATGCGGCCGTGGCCCTGCTCCGCCGGCGGACCGCGGCGACGCGCGGCTACCTGGGATTCACGACCGCCTGTGCCGTCGGGTTCGGTCTCCTGGCCTGGGCTTCGGACGGCGCGCTCCCGGCGACGCTCGGCAGCTCGCCGGTGACCGTGGCGCCGGGCTGGGACGGGCCGCGGGCCACCGCGCTGGGCGCGTTCTGCGCGGTCGCGATCGCGGGTCTCGTCGCCCGCCGGCTGGTCCCCAGGGCCGGCGGATGGCTGGAGCTCGGGGCCCTGGCCCTCGGCGGGGCGGCCCTGCTCTTCGGGGCGCTTGCCTGGGGCGACGGAACGCTGGGGACCGTGACGCTGCTCATCCAGCTGGTCGTCGTCAGCGCCGCGACCGGCGGCGTCTTCGCGGCGATGATCCTGGGCCACTGGTACCTGGTGACACCGAAGCTGCCCGAGGCGCCGCTCATCCTGCTCGCGCGATCGTTGCTCGCGGTGGTCATCCTCCAGGTCGTCCTCTTCTGGGCCTGGGTCGGGACGGGCGCCGGACCCGGCGACGGTGCGCCGTTTGCGGCGCTGGTCGGTCCGTGGGCCCTGTTCGTCTGGTTGCGCCTGATCGTGGGGCTGATCTTCCCCTTGATCGTCTCGTGGGCCGCCGTCCAGACGGCCCGCACGAGGTCGATGGAATCGGCGACCGGCCTGCTCTACATCAACGTCGGTTCGATCGCGGCCGGGACGATCCTGGCCGCGGGCCTCTACTTCGGGGCCGGATTGCTGGTATGAGGTAGTCATGGGCAAGCGCGAACGAGACTGGATCCCCGACGAGACCGACCACGACTGGATCGAGTCGCTGGCGCAACCGCTGCCGCCTGCGCTGGCGGCGATCGAGGCCGCGGCCAGGCCAGAGCGGATTCCGATCGTCGACCGGGATGCAGGCCGCGTCCTCGCGGTCCTCGCCGGTGGCCGGAAGCGGATCGTCGAGGTGGGGACGGCCTACGGCTACTCGACCCTGTGGATGGCCTACGGGCAGGGCCCCGGAGGCACGATCGTGACGATCGACCCCGACCGGTCCCGGACCGACCTGGCCCGCGGCTGGTGGCGGCAGGGCGGGATCGCCGACGAACGGATCACGGTCGTGACGGCGCCGGCCCTGGACGCGTTCGCCGCGGACGATCCGCGGCTCGCCGGGCCGTTCGACCTGGCCTTCATCGACGCGATGAAGCCCGAGTACGAACGCTACGTGGAGGCGCTCCGCCCTCGGCTGGCACCCGGCGCGCTCCTCGTCGCCGACAACGTCCTGTGGAGCGGGCGGGTTTCCGGCAGCCGGCCGGCCGATCCGGACGACGCGAACACCAACGCGCTCCGTCAGTTCGACCGCGCCGTGCTGACGGACCCCGGCTTCCTGGCCACCATCCTGCCGGTTGGCGACGGGCTGCTCGTCGCCACGTTGCGAGCCTGACGGGCGACCGATGACGCTCCTGGTCCGCGTCCGACTCTTCGCGATCCAGCGCGAGCTCTCAGGCACGCGGGAGGTCGCCCTCGAGCTGCCGGACGGGGCCGACATCGAGGCGGCCTGGGCGGCGCTGATCGCGCGGTTCCCGGTGCTCGCGCCGGGGCGACCGTCGATGCGCTTCGCCCGGAACGGGGAGTACGCCGGGTCGACGGCGATCCTGGCCGACGGTGACGAGGTGGCGATGATCCCACCGGTGTCGGGCGGCGCAGGCGTTGCCGGAGACGAGATCCGCATCCTGGAGCTGCGCGAGACACCGTTCGACGCCGGGATCCTCGGCGAGCTGGCCGACCGGCTGGCCGTGCCTGAGGACGGCGCGTTCGTCGGGTTCCTCGGCCGGACTCGCTCGACCCCCGGAACGCCCGCGCCCGGGCAGGAGGCGGAGGCGGCGCGCCACGCGGGGCGCTCGGTGGAGTCGCTCGAGTACGAGGCCCATGACGCCATGGCGCTGGCGATCCTGGCCTCGATCGCGGACGAGACGACCAGCCGGTTCGGCGTGACCCGGCTGGCCATCGTCCACCGGACGGGCGAGGTACCGCTGGGCGAGCCGTCGATCGCGGTCGCGGCGGCGGCACCCCACCGCGAGGCGGCCTTCGCCGCGGCTCGCTACGCGATCGACGAGACAAAGGCCCGCGCGCCGATCTGGAAGGCGGAGCGGTTCGCCGACGGCCACGTCTGGATCGGCCACCAGGCAAGGACCGGTCCGGACGACGGCCGCGAGACGGAGCCGCCGGCCTGACGTTGGGGAGCGATCGGGCGCGCCATACTGTGCGCGTGCCGGAACCGCCATCCCGCCGCCTCTGCTCGCTCGACTGTCGCCCGTGACCGAACCCTGGGGTCCGACCGACCGCCTGCTCGACGCGGCCGAGGCGCTGGCGGGCGCCTGGGGCGGTCGCGCTCGCGCGTGCACGACCGTCGGCCAGGAACGCGCGATCCTGCGCCTGTTCGGGGTCCACGGACTCGATGCCAACGGCGCACCGCTGGCGGGCAGCGTCGTCAATCGCTGGCTCGCCGGGGAGCCACAGGCGCTGGCGTCCGGGATCGCACTGCCGTTCGCCATGGCCATGCTCGAGTACGACCAGGAGCCGCAGCAGCTGGCGCGCGACGTGGCATCGGGGGCGGTCGACCTGGCGCTCGAGACCGCGCTCCTTCGGGAGCCGGACCGGCGCGCGGTCGCCGAGATCGAGGC
>JACQEF010000359.1 GCA_016200745.1 Chloroflexota bacterium
CCAGGGGCGGATGCGCCCGGACGTGCTCCGCGAAGCGCTCGCGACGATCGACGGTCCGGTGATCGTGTGCACGCAGGCCGGCAACGTGAACACCGGCGCGTTCGACCCGTTCGCCGAGCTGATCCCGATCGCCCACGAGCACGGGGCCTGGGTCCACGTCGATGGCGCCTTCGGCATCTGGGCGGCGGCCGTCCCGTCGATGCGCCACCTGATGCGCGGCCACGACGGCGCGGATTCCTGGTCGACCGACGCGCACAAATGGCTCAACGTCCCGTACGACTCGGGGCTCGTGTTCGTGCGCGACGCGTCGACCCACCACGGGTCCATGGCGCTCGGTGCCGAGTACTACATCGAGACCGCCGGCGCCGAACGCGACCCGTACAACTGGACCCCCGAATCGTCCCGGCGGGCGCGCGGCTTCGCCGTGTTGGCCGCCCTCCGGTCGCTTGGGCGGTCCGGGCTGGTCGACCTGATCGAGCGCGACTGCGGCCACGCCCGCCGGATGGCCCAGCGGCTGGCCGCCGGCCCGCGCGCGTCGATCCTCAACGACGTCGTCCTCAACCAGGTGGTCGTCCGCTTCGAGGGCCCGGCCGGCGATACCGACGGCTCGGCCGGGGACGCCCGGACCCGCGCCGTGATCGACGCGGTCCAGCGTGACGGGACGTGCTGGCTGGGCGGGACGACCTGGGCCGGGCGGGCGGCGATGCGCGTTTCTGTCTCCGGCTGGCAGACGACCGAGGCCGACATCGAGCGGTCGGCCGACGCCATCCTGCGCTGTCTCGAGGCGGTCGATCACGCGGGATAGAACGCGCCGCCACGGCGGCGTTCGGTGTGCTGTAATGGCCTACCACCAAACGGCGTTCTGCCGTCATCGTCCGGTTCGAGATTCGATGAGGTCCGCGGCCGAGCCGCGCCCGTCCCGAGGTGATCCATGAGCATCACGACCGCTCCAGGCTCCATGACGAGCGAGGAGATCGCCAGGCTCTCGCGCGAGCACACCTTCTTCTCCTGGTCGGTCCAGGGCGCCGTCGACCCGATTTCGATCGACCGGGCGGAGGGCGTCTACCTGTACACGCCCGAGGGCAAGCGGATCCTCGACTTCAACAGCCAGCTGATGTCGGTCAACATCGGCCACGGCGACCGGCGCGTCATCGACGCGATCACGGCGCAGGCGATGAAGCTCCAGTACGTCCAGCCCGCGTTCGCGACCGAGATCCGGGCGCGCCTCGGCGCCAAGCTCGCCGAGATTCTGCCCGGCGACATGGACAAGGTGTTCTTCACGCTCGGCGGCGCCGAGGCCGTCGAGAACGCGATCAAGCTGGCCCGGCACTCCACCGGTCGGTACAAGATCCTCGCCCGGTACCGCTCGTACCACGGCGCCACGTTCGGGGCGATGACCCTGACCGGCGACCCGCGCCGCTGGCCGAACGAGCCGGGCCTGGTCGGCGTGGTTCGCTACCCCGACACGCACCGCTGGGGCGAGGCGGAACCCCGTCCCGTGGCCGAGAGCCTGCAGGGACTCGAGGACGTGGTCCGCTACGAGGGACCGAGCACGATCGCCGCGATCTTCCTCGAGACGATCGTCGGCACGAACGGGATCCTGATCCCGCCGGACGGCTACATCCAGGGCGTCCGCGAGATCTGCGACCGTCACGGGATCCTGATGGTCGCCGACGAGGTGATGGCCGGCTTCGGGCGGACCGGCAAATGGTTCGCGATCGATCACTGGGGCGTCACGCCCGACCTGATGACCATGGCCAAGGGGCTGACGAGCTCGTACCTGCCGCTCGGCGCGGTCGCCATGACCCACCGCGTCGCCGCGAAGTTCGACGGCATGTACTACTCGGGAGGGCTGACCTACAGCAGCCACCCGGTCAGCCTGGCCGCGGCGTTGGCGACGATCGGCGTGTACGAGGAGGACGGCCTGATCGAGAACGCCGCCCGGCTCGACCCGGTGATGCGCGAGCACCACCGGAGGCTGGCCGCGAAGCATCCGAGCGTCGGAGCGACACGCAACCTCGGCCTGTTCGGCATCCTCGATCTCGTCCGCAGCCGCGATCCATGGACGCCGCTGACGCCGTTCAACGGGACGTCGGACGAGATGAAGGCGATCGGCAAGTTCTTCCGCGACAACGGGCTGTACACCATGGTCCCCAACAACTCGATCCACACCAACCCGCCGCTGTGCATCACCGAGGAGCAGCTGGCGGAGGGTTTCGAGATCATCGATCGCGCCCTCGACATCGCCGACCAGGCGGTGACCGGATAGCCGATGACCGCCGGCCCGATCGACACCTCGTCCACGTCGACCGCGACCGAGCCGGCGGTTGCGGCCGCCCCCGGCCAGGGTGTTCATTCGAGGCGCCGGCGGGTCGGCACGCTGGTCGGCTTCGGGGTGCTCGTGCTGCTGCTCTGGGAGGCCGTCAAATGGCTCGGCGGCGTGCCGTGGCGGTTTACCGACGTCCTGGGCACCGGTCTCGCCATCGACTACTCGCCGCCGTTCCGGTTCCCGTTCGCCTCGGACCTGACCCTGCCGCACTGGTTCAACATCCTCGGCGCGCTGGCCGCCCCCGTGCAGCGCAACGCCCAGCAGTCGCTCGGGGAGTTCCTGGTGGGAGCGGCGTTCTACACCTGGCGTGAGGCCGCGATCGGGTTCGCCCTCGGCGCGCTGCTCGGGCTGGTGCTGGCCACGCTGTTCGTCCATTCGCGGCTCGCGGAACGGGCGTTCGTGCCGTACGTGATCGCCAGCCAGACGATCCCGATCGTCGCGCTGGCGCCGATGATCGTCTACGCCTTCGGGCCGAACGTCACCTCGGTCGTGGTCATCGCCACGTACCTGACGTTCTTCCCGGTCACGATCGCGATGATCCGCGGCCTTCGCGCCCCCGACCCCCGCGCGCTCGAGCTGATGCGCTCGTACGCGGCCGGCCGCTGGGCGACCTATCGGAAGGTGCGTCTTCCCGCCTCGTTGCCGTACCTGTTCACCGCCCTGAAGATCGCCGCGACCGCCTCGATCGTGGGCGCGATCATCGGCGAGGGCCCGGGCGGTATCCCCGACGGTCTCGGCCGGGCGATCATCAACTTCAACCAGCAGTACATCAGCGGACCGGAGAAGCTATGGGCGGCGATCCTCGTGTCCTCGCTGCTCGGCATCTCGTTCTTCGTCCTGATCCGCCTGGCCGAGCTGGGCGTGCTGCGCGGACGGCCCGGGGCGGCCGAACGGTGACCGCCATGGAGCCCACGGAGATCCCGGTCGTGCGGATCGCCGCCGTCGACAAGACCTTCACGAGCGAGCGATCGCGGGTCACAACCGCGCTCCAGGGCATCGACCTCGAGATCCGGCGGGGCGAGTTCGTGTCGTTGATCGGGCCGTCGGGCTGCGGCAAGTCGACCCTCCTCCGCCTGATCGGCGACCTCGTCGCCCCGACGGCCGGACGGGTGACGATCAACGGCAAGCCGGCCGACCGGGCTCGCCGGGATCGCGACTACGGGATCGTCTTCCAGGCCCCGGTCCTGTTCGACTGGCGATCGGTCGAGGACAACGTCAAGCTCCCGCTCGAGCTCATGGGCTTCGACGCCGGCCGCCGGACGGCCCGGGCGCGCGAGATGCTCGACCTGGTCGAGCTGGGCGACTTCCTCCACCACCATCCGTACCAGCTCTCCGGCGGCATGCAGCAGCGCGTGGCCATCGCCCGGGCCCTGGCCTTCGAGCCGTCGATCCTGCTGATGGACGAACCGTTCGGCGCGCTCGACGAGATGACCCGCGAACGGATGAACCAGGAGGTCCAGCGGATCTGGGAACGGACCGGGATCACCGTGGTCTTCGTGACCCACTCGATCCCCGAGGCGGTCTTCCTGTCGTCGCGCGTGGTGGTCATGAGCGCCCGGCCGGGCCGGATCACCGACGTGATCGAGATCGACCTGCCGCGGCCGCGCGACGTCGAGACACGCGAGCAGCGGCGCTACTTCGAGCTGGTGACGGCCGTTCGCGAGGCGCTCCGGCGAGGCGGCGCGGACGCGGCCCTCGACCCGGTCGGTTCGGCCGGCGGCCCGACGCCCGTGGCCGCCGTCGGCTCGATCGACCGTGCGGCGGCCGAGGGTGGCATCGGGTGACCGCGGCGATCGCCCCCAGTCACGGCCCCACCGGCAGCGTGCCAGGGCTCGCGAGCCGATCCGCGCGCCGGATCGCGTACTACCTGCCCGCGGTCGTGGTGTTCGTCGCCGCCATCGCGGCGTGGGAGCTGGCGGTCCGCAACGTCGACCTGCGCGGGCTCCCGCTGCCGTCGCCCAGCGCCATCGCGACCGCGCTCGTCGACAACTGGTCGAACGGGCGCTGGCCGCTCGGCAAGGCCGCCGCCGCCACGCTCTTCGAGGCGGTCGGCGGGCTCGCGATCGGGACGGCGCTCGGCGTGGCCAACGCGCTGCTCACGGCCCGCTTCGCGACGGCTCGGGAGGTGCTCCTCCCGATCGCGGTGGGCGCCAGCGCCATTCCGATCATCGCGTTCGCCCCGCTGATGAACAACTGGTTCGGGGTGCTCAACCCGCTGTCGAAGATGATGATCGTGGCCGTCCTGGTGTTCTTCCCGGTCGCGGTCAACGTGACCCGGGGCCTGACCCAGGTCGAGCCGTCCGCCCTCGAGCTGCTCCGCTCGTACGCGGCCTCGGAGTGGACGGTGCTCCGGGTGCTCCGGCTGCCGAACGCCCTGCCGTACTTCTTCACTGCGCTCAAGATCGGGACGACGCTCAGCCTCATCGGCGCGATCGTCGGGGAGTACTTCGGCGGGACCAGCGACGTCCTCGGCCGGGTCGTCGTCCAGAGCGCGAGCGCCCTGCGGTTCGACGTCAGCTGGGCCGCGATCGTGCTGGCCGCGATCGCCGGGATCTGTCTCTATCTCGCGACCGTCGCCG
>JACQEF010000360.1 GCA_016200745.1 Chloroflexota bacterium
GGCCTCGGGACCGCCAGTTGCGGCCCCGACACGCTGCCCGAATACCTCGTCGGCCCCGGTACCTACCGCTGGAGCTGGACGATCGCCGGCTGAGGAGCCGGCAGAGGAGGCCCTGCCCGTGCCCATCGACTGGGATCCCGCTGACCGCCAGTTCCATCTCCGCAACGGCCAGGTCAGCCTGGTGCTCCGTGTCTTCGAGGACGGGACGCTCGGCCAGCTGCACCTGGGCGCGCCGCTGCCGGCAGGCCGGTCGTACCGCCACCTCGGACCGGACCCCTTCCCCGGTTTCTCCAACCGGGTCGGCTCGCCGGTCCCGCTCGCGTACCCGACGAGCGGCACGGGCGACTTCCGCGTGCCTTCGCTCGTGGCCGCCACGGCGGACGGCGCGACCTCCCTGGCGCTCCACTACCGGGATCACCGGATCGTCGCCGGCAAGCCGCCGCTCGACGGCCTGCCGTCCACCTACGCCGAGGATCCCTCCGAGGCCGACACCCTGGAGGTGACGCTCGCGGACGAGCCGTCGGGCCTCGAGGTCGATCTGCGGTTCACGGTCTTCGTCGGGCGGCCGATGATCGCCCGGAGCGCGCTGGTCCGGAACGCGGGTGCCGCGCCGGCGGACCTCCGCTGCGCGATGAGCCTGTCGCTCGACCTCCCTGACGCCGATTGGCGAATGGTCGGCCTGTCGGGCGCCTGGGCGCGCGAGCGGCACGTCACCGACCGGGCGCTCGTTCCGGGGCGGCAGTCCGTGTCGAGCGTCCGTGGCGCCTCGGGCCACGAGCACAACCCGTTCCTGGCGCTGCGACGCGCGACGACCGACGAGGCCCACGGCGAGGCCTATGCCTTCAGCCTCGTCTACTCGGGCAACTTCCTGGCGGAGGTGGAGGTCGAACCGTTCGGCACCGCTCGCGTCCGGCTTGGGATCGAGCCGTCGACGTTCGGCTGGCGCCTCGAGCCCGGGGCGGTCTTCACGGTCCCCGAGGCCATCGTCGCGTTCTCCGCGGATGGCCTGGGCGGTCTCTCGGCGGAGCTCCACGACCTCTTCCGCGATCGGCTGGCCCGCGGCCACTGGCGCGACCGGGCGCGCCCTGTCCTCATCAACAACTGGGAGGCGACCTACTTCGGGTTCGACGCCGACCGGCTGGTGGAGATCGCCACCACCGCTCGTGACCTCGGCGTCGAGCTGTTCGTGCTCGACGACGGTTGGTTCGGCGCGCGCGACGATGACACGACCTCGCTCGGCGACTGGTTCGTCGACCGTCGCAAGCTGCCCGACGGCCTCGACGGTGTCGCGCGGCGGATCACGGAGCTTGGAATCGGCTTCGGGCTGTGGATCGAGCCCGAGATGATCAGCGAGCGCAGCCGGCTGTTCGAGGCGCACCCGGACTGGGCGATCGGCATCCCCGGCCGGCCGCGCACGGAGAGCCGCCAGCAGCTCGTCCTCGACATGGCTCGTCCGGAGGTCGTCGACCACCTGGCCGACGTCCTGACCGAGGTGCTGGGGAGCGCGCCGATCACCTACGTCAAATGGGACATGAACCGAAACATCACCGAGCCGTTCTCGCCGTCGCTGCCGCCTGACCGGCAGGGGGAGTTCTTCCACCGCTACATCCTGGGCACCTACGAGCTGTACCGCCGGCTGACCGAGCGCTTCCCCGAGATCCTGTTCGAGTCGTGCGCGGGCGGCGGCGGCCGGTTCGACCCGGGGTTGCTGGCCTTCGCGCCGCAGGGCTGGACCAGCGACGACACCGACGCGATCGAGCGTCTCGCGATCCAGTGGGGAACCTCGCTGGCCTACCCGCCGAGTTCGATGGCGGCCCACGTGGCGGCGGTCCCGAACCACCAGGTCGGGCGCATCACCCCGCTGTCGACGCGCGCCGCCGTCGCCTTCTTCGGCGTCTTCGGCTACGAGCTCGATCCCACGGCACTCGACCCGGAGGAGCGGATCGAGATCGCCGAGCAGATCCGCTTCTACAAGGCGCATCGCGATCTGTTCCAGCGCGGCCGGTTCGTCCGGCTGGCCGGCCCGTTCGAGGGCGACGGCAACCGGGTGGCCTGGATGAGCGTGAGCGGGGACCGGCGCCAGGCCGTGGCGGCGTTCTACCAGGTCCTCTCCCGCGCCGAAGCGGGACCGGTCCGGCTCCGGCTCGGCGGACTCGATCCGGACGCTGTCTACCGCGTCTCGACCTGGCCCGCCTACGACGAGTCCCTGTCACGTGCCAACAGGGGCGACCGCTCCGGCGCCGAGCTGATGGCCGCCGGGCTCGTGCTCGATGCCGAGCGCTGGGAGAACGCCGTCCGAGGCGACTTCTGGGCCCGCCTCTTCGTCCTCGACGCGGCCTGATCCCCCACGGTTCTGGAGCGCGACCGCAGCCAGCCTCCCGCGCGGCGCGACGTCAGCCCTTCGTGGACCCGAGTGACAGGCCGCTGATGAACTGGCGCTGCAGCGCCATGAATACGAGGATCGTGGGGATCGCCGCGAGCAGGGCGCCCGCGGCGAGCAGGTTGGTGTTGGTGAAGAACTGGCCCTGGAGGTTGTTGAGCGCCGACGTGATCGGGCGTCGGTCGCCGTCCTTGATGAGCATCAGCCCCCAGAAGAAGTCGTTGTAGATGAACGTGAACTCCAGGGTGGCCAGCGCCGCCAGGGCCGGCCGGCACAGCGGCATGATCACCGCGCCCCAGATCCGGAGGACGCTCGCACCGTCCACCACCGCAGCCTCCACGAGCTCCTTGGAGAGGGTCTTCATGTAGTTGCTGAGCACGAAGACGGAGAAGCCCGTCTGGAAGACCACGTTGATGAGGATCAGCCCGAAGTACTGGTTGTAGAGCAGTCCGTTGTCGCTGAGCGGCGCGGGGATGCCGCGGAGGGCCGTGTACAGCTTGTACAGCGGAACGATGATCACCTGGGCGGGCAACAGATTGCCGGCGGTGAAGATCAGCAGGACGAGGATGTTGAAGCGCCACGTGAAGCGCGACACGGCGAACGCCACCATGGACGCGATGACGAGCGTCGCGATGACCGCCGGGATCGTGACGATCAACGTGCTGAAGTAGTGAAGGGCGAAGTCCCCCCCGTTCCACGCATTGACGAAGTTGTCCAGGTTGATCACTTCCGGCGTCGAGATGTACCCGTTGGCCTGCGTGTCCGAGAACGGCCGCAGCGCCGTGTACATGCCCCACGCCAACGGGAACAGCCAGACGAGCGACATCGCCGTCAGGAAGCCGTAGAGGGCCAGGCGCCGCGGCCGCGGCCCTCGCCGGCGCTTCCCGGCCAGGGCGGTCGTCGTCGGAGTCGCCACGGCGGTCATGTCTGCTCTCCCCGGAGCATCCGGGTCAGGAACGCCACGATCGGAACAAGCGATATCAACAGCAGGACGACGGCGATCGCCGATCCGAATCCGAGTCGGTTCGATTCGCTGATGGCGTTGTTCGTGATCAGTGTCGAGAGCAGCTCGAGGCCGTTCTTGCCGCGGTTGATGATGTAGGCGATGTCGAACGCGCGGAGGGCCTCGATCGTCGTGATGACGACGATCACGACATTGATCGGCATCATGACCGGGAAGACGACCCGGAAGAACGTCTGGCGCTCGCTGGCACCGTCCACCTTGGCGGCCTCGCGGAGCGATGGGTCGAAGGCCTTCAGGCCAGCCAGGTAGAGCACCATGATGTAGCCCACGTGTCGCCAGCTCGTCGCAACGAGCGCGGCCCACAGGTTCAGGCTCGGGTTGCCGTACCAGTCGATCAGGTTGTCGTTGGCCGTCCGGCCGATGACGTTGTTGATGAACCCCTGCTCCGGCGCGTACTGGAGCTTCCAGATGATGCCGATGACCGCGAGCGACAGGACGACCGGGATGTAGAAGACCGTCTGATAGAAGCGCGTTCCCCGGATCTCCCGATCGAGCAGGACGGCGAGCAGCATCCCCAGCGGCGTGGCGATGAACATGAGCCAGCCCAGCCAGAGCAGGTTGTGCTGGAGCGCCGGCCAGAAGAACGGGTAGGCCGTGAACAGGTTCTCGTAGTTCTTGAGGCCGATGACCTTCGCATCGAACGGGCTTCCGATCCCGTTCCAGTTGGTGAAGGACAGGAAGAACGACACGGCCGTCGGGCCCCAGACGAGGGCCACGTCGAAGAACAGGGGGATGCCGACCATGAGCC
>JACQEF010000361.1 GCA_016200745.1 Chloroflexota bacterium
GAACCGCTCGACGATCGGCGGGAACGGAATGCCGAACGGCAGGTGCTCGGGATCGTGCCAGCCGGCCCCCAGCCCGACGATCAGGCGGCCACCGGTGACGTGGTCGAGGACGGTCAGCTGCTTGGCCAGGACGGCCGGGTGGCGGAACGTCGCGGACAGGACGGCGATGCCCAGCCACTTGCCCGGCACGTGATGGGCGAGCGCGGCGAGCGTCGTCAGGGCCTCGAGGCTGGCGCCGCCCCGGGCGTCGCGGGCATTGGTCAGGTGGTCGTTGACCCACGCCGATTCGAACACGTCGTGCGCACCGATCCGGGCCCAGGCGGCATCGACCGTCGCCCAGTCGACGTCCTGGGGCGAGGTCTTGATCCCGATGGTTACTGCGTGCGGGCGTGTCACCGCGCCTGGAGGTTGGCGGTCATCCGCGAACCGGTCGTGACTGCGCCCTGCGACGCGGAGCCGACGAGCGCCGCGTACTTGGCCATCACGCCACCCTCGTAGCGAGCGGCCGGCGGCGTCCATCGGGCGATGCGGCGGGCGACCTCGTCCGGCGGGACGTCCAGGTTGAGCGCCTTGCGGTCGACGTCGATGACGATCGCGTCGCCCTCCTCGACGACGGCGATCGGCCCGCCCAGGGCGGCTTCCGGCGCGACGTGGCCGATCATCAGGCCGTGGGTGCCCCCCGAGAAGCGGCCGTCGGTCAGCAGCGCGACCGAATCGCCGAGTCCCTCGCCAACGAGCGCCGCGGTGACCTGGAGCATCTCCTGCATGCCGGGGCCGCCGACCGGGCCCTCGTAGCGGATGACCACGACGTCGCCCGGTTCGATCAGCTGGGCTCGGACCGCGTCGTAGCACGCGTTCTCCGAATCGAAGACGCGCGCTGGCCCGCGATGCAGCCGCCGCTCGTGACCGGCGAGCTTGACGACGCAGCCCTCGGGCGCGAGCGAGCCGCGCAGGATGGCGAGGCCGCCGGTCGGCTTGAGCGGGGTCTCGATCGGGACCACGACCTGCTGGCCCGGCGTCTCGACGGTCGCGCTCGCGATCTGCGCGATCGTCCGGCCGTCGACGGTCCGGGCGTCGCCGTGGAGCAGCCTGCGCTTGAGCAACTCGCGCATGACCAGCCCGACGCCGCCCGCCTCGTACATCTCGGAGGCCGAGTAGCGGCCGCCGGGCTTCATGTCGCCGACGATGGGGGTCCGATCGGCGATGGCGCCGAAGTCGTCGATGTCGAGCGGGATGCCGAACTCGTGGGCGATCGCCAGCAGGTGGAGGACGCCGTTGGTCGAGCCGCCGGTCGCCGCAACCGAGGCGATCCCATTCTCGAGCGCCGCCCGGGTGACGATGTCCTTCGGCCGGACGTCGCGCCGGACGAGGTCCATCACCAGCTCGCCCGACCGCCGGGCGGCCTCGTCCTTCTTCGGGTCCTCGGCCGGGATGCCGTTGAGGCCCGCCGGCGACAGCCCGATGAACTCGAGCACGGTGCTCATCGTGTTGGCGGTGTACTGGCCGCCGCAGGCTCCGGCGCCGGGGCAGGCGGCATTCTCGATCCCGTGCAGCTCCTCGAGCGTGATCGTGCCCGCGCGGTACGCGCCGATCGCCTCGTAGACGCTGACGATGTCGACGTTGCGCCCCATGTACGTGCCCGGGTAGATCGTCCCGTTGTAGAGCGCAAGCCCCGGGATGTCGAGGCGCGCCAGCGCCATCGCGGCGCCGGGGAGCGTCTTGTCGCAGCCGACCAGGCAGACGAGACCGTCGAACAGGTGGCCGCGCGCGACCAGCTCGATCGAATCGGCGACCACCTCGCGGCTGACCAGCGAGGCCTTCATCCCCTCGGTGCCCATCGTGACGCCGTCGCTGATCGAGACCGTGTTGAACTCCATCGGCGTGCCCCCGGCCGCGCGGATGCCCGCCTTCACCGATTCCGCCAGCCGCCGCTGGTTGAAGTTGCAGGGCATCGTCTCGATCCAGGTCGTGGCCACGCCGACGATCGGGCGGGCGAGCTCCTCGTCGCTGAACCCGATCGCCTTGAGCATCGCCCGGGCGCCGGCCCGATCCGGACCGTCGGTCAGGGCCGCGGAGTGGCGCTTGGCGGGATCGGAGATGGTCGGCGCGTCGGACATCGAGAGCGGTCTCCTGCGGGATTGGTCGGCGGTCGGGGCCTCCAGACTACAGCGGCGGCGGCGACTCGGATCGGCGGAGGTGGCGATCGACGATCTCGTCGGCCACGCGCCGGACGTTGGCCGCCCCGACGATCGCCGAGAGGAACGCGTCGCCATCGAGGGCGCACGCCTCGACCGGGCCGATCGCGCGGACGGTGGCGGTCCGTGGCACGCGCCGAAGCAGCGCGACCTCCCCGACGCCCTGCCCCGGCCCGAGACGCTGGAGGACGCGACCGCCCTGGCTGACCTCGACCTCGCCGGCCGCGACGATCAGGTAGTCGTCGCCGGGTTCGCCTTCGCGCAACAGGGCCTCGCCGTCGCCGTAGCGGATCGGTCGCACGACCGCGGCGAGCTCCTCCATGACCGACAGGGACAGCAGGCGAAGCAGCGGGTCGGCCTGCAGCAGGTGGGCCGACGCCCCGTCGCCCGCGGACGCGGCCTCGGCGCGCCGCAGGCTGGGCAGGATGAGGGCCGCGGCGGCCGGCAGGATCGCGCCCGTGGCGACCAGGGCGCCCTCGATGCCGAGACCCGAGAGGAGTGCGGACGCCAGGAGTCCGCCGAGCGCCGCCGTCGCAGCCGCGACGCTGTCGACGAGCCCCATGACCGCCGCGCGCGAGGCGTTCGGGGTGGCCCGCTGGAGGATCGTGAACCCGGTCACGTCGAGGATCGCGTTGCTCATCCCGACGATCCCGAGCAGCCCGACGGCCAGCGCGGGGTTGTGCACGATCCCGATCGCCGCGATCGGCAGCCCCCACAGCGCCAGCGACATCGCGAAGGTGGGGCTGAACGCCGTCCGGGCGGTCAGGCTGAGGGATAGGACCGCGCCAACGAACCCACCGGCGCCGATCGCCGCCTGGAGCGTGCCGACCCCGGGCTCGCCCAGGCCGAGCAGCTCGACGGCGGCAACCACGAGCAGGACGGTCAGTAACCCGCGGACGAGCGTCTGCAGGCCGAGCCCGAGCAGCACCAGCCGGACTGCCGGCGTCTGTCGCGCCGCCCGGAGCCCGGCACTCAGGCCGTCGACCATGGAAGGCGGCGCCTGGGCCGACCGGATGATCGATACGCGGATCGATCCGACCGCGACCACCGCCAGGACCATCAGGCCGGCGGCCGCCGCCGCGGCGCCCGGCGGCCCCGAGATGGCGAGCAGGATGCCCGCGAGCGCCGGCCCGACCAGCGTCCCCAGACCCTCGGCGGCACTCGACGCGATGTTCGAGGCGACCAGCTCGCCGGGCGTCCGGGCGAGCCACGGAAGCACGCTCATGTGCAGCGGGCGGGTCATCCCACCGAAGCCCGCCTCGATCCCGACGAGGAGGAAGAGGACCCCGGCCGGGGCCGACGCCGCGATCACGACGAGCGTCAGCATCATCGCGAACGCCCGGACGAGGTTGACGGCCAGCAGGACTCGATCCGCCCGCCAGCGCGACGTCGGGACACCGGCCAGCGATGCCAGGACGATCGGCGGGACGTACCGGACCACGGTCAGCAGGCCCGCCGCGAACGCACCGCCGGCCTCGTAGGCCGCCACCAGCGTGACGACCAGGAAGCCGTAGGCACCGGCGTTCGCGGCGAGCCACCCGATCTCGAGCCGGCCGAGGTCGCCGTTGCGCA
>JACQEF010000045.1 GCA_016200745.1 Chloroflexota bacterium
TCGATGCAGCTTGGTCGCGCGTTCATCGTCGAGGACGACGTTCACTCGGTTGGTCGGTCGCGCCATCCGTCAAGTCTACACAAGTCTGCACGGGATGTGCAGTCCTAGCCAATTTCCATCCGCCGCATCCGCTCGAGTTCGCGGCGAAGGCGTTTGCTCGGCCGGCCTTCCCCGCGGACGGCCATGATGCCCGGCGCGATCTCGCGGACGGGCGGAACGGGATCAGGGGTGCAGCGTCGGCCGGTAGATGAGCTCCTGGGTGTGGCCGTCGAGCGTCCGGCGCTCGACCAGCTCGAGGTCGAAGTCGGCCGCACCTTCGACAGGCCGCCGCGCAGGATGTCCGCGAGCTCTGCCCGACGCCGACGCCTGATCGACTCTTGGCCGGGGCGCCGGGATCGCCACGGCGCCCCGGAGCCGCTGAGACTACGGCAGGCGCCCGGCGATCAGCTGGGCGGTGGCGAGGCTGGCAGCCTGGCTGCACTTCGGGAAGCCGCAGTAGAAGTCGAAGAAGTACGTCCCGTCGATCACGAACAGGGCGCTCAGGGAAGCGCCGGCGACGGTCCCGGAGGCATACGCGGATCGGTCGAAGCTCGTCAGTTCCTTGATCGAAGCGCCGGCCGGGACCTCGGAGCGCTCCGCGTCCCAGTACGCCTGGGCAGTCGCGGCGTCGGCTGCCGGCGGGGCCAGGATCACCTTCACCTCGGTCAGGCCGCTCTTGAACGTGCATACGCGATCCGGATCGAGCTGCGCGCTGACGCCCGCGCCGAGCTTCTTGCCGACCGCCTTGGATGCCTCGTCGACCGACAGCAGGCTGCACGGATCGATCGAGCCCGGGGTCGGCTTGGCGCCGGCGCCGGCGGGGCTCGAGGTGGGCTCACCGGTCGCCGACGTGCCCGGGCTTGGGCTCACGGCGGGGCTCGGACTCGAGTCCGGCACGGCGCTGGCGGTCGGCGAGGCGACCGCGACCTGCGATGGGGCAGGCGCGGCCTGGCTGACTGTTGACCCTGGTGGCGTCGAGGGCGCCGGCGCCGACGCGGAACAGGCCTCGAGCACGACGAGGGCGAACGAGATGAGGGCGAGCGCGGGCTTCGAATGCATGCGGATCAGATCTCCTTTGCTGGCTGGTGAGGACGACCCGGGCCGACGTCGCAGCACGATCAGCTTCCCGGACACGGCTCGTCCTCCTTCAGCGAGATCGCCACGGCGATCCGGTCGGCGGGCGCCCCGACTCGCGCGGTGAGCTGGTGTGCCGACGCTTCGTCGGCCGCTGCGACCAGCGAAAACACGACCCGGTCACGGGGCATGAGGATTGACCCGACGTGCTCGACAGCGACGCCTTCGGCGGTCATCGCTCGCGCCGTCTGATCCAGGCTGCGAGCGAGCGCTCGAGCTCGAGGCTCGTCGATATCCGGCCAGTAGCGCTCCACGAGGAACGTCCGGTGGTCCATGACCGGCAGGGTCCGCTGGGCGGCCCCGCCGACGAAAGGGGCAGCTACCCCGATCTGTCTCGGCGGGTCCCCTCCCCCATCCGGGCGCCGAGCTCTGCGCGGCTGTGGATGCCTAGCTTCGCGTAGACGCGGCCGAGGACGTTCCCGACCGTCTTGGGCGCCAGGAAGACGCGGTCGGCGATCTGGCGGGCAGACAGTCCGGCGGCGGCGAGCTCCGCGACGCGTCGTTCGGTCTCGGTCAGCTCATCGGGTGCCCGTGGCCGCCGGCCCACCCGGCCGAGCTCGGCCCGGGCCCGCGCTGCCCAGACCGGCATGCCGATTCGCTCGAAGATCGCCAGGGCTTCCCGCAGCCGTTCGTCGGCAAGACGCTTCTCCTTCCGCCGGCGATGGATCGTGCCGGCTGCCAGGAGCGTCCGGCCCCGCTCGACCGGCATTGCCAGCTCGTCCTGTACGCGCAGGGCCAGCTCGATCGACGAGCTGGCCCCGGTCAGATCGCCTTGGGCCGCTTGGACCAGCGCCCGGCCACGCGAGGCCACGACCCGCGTCCAGGGCGTGGGCGCGATGCGGGCCGCGTGCTCGAGCCATGAGACGATCCGCTCGGTCACCTCGAGCTCGCCCGCCGCGACGGCGGCTTCGACGCGGTCCCCGTCAAGCTTGAAGCGTCCGGGATGGCGGGTCCCGCTCGCCTCGGCCGCTGCCGCGGCGGCCGTCAGGTGATCGAGCGCGCGGCCGGCTTCACCCCGCGACAGCGCGACGAAGCCGAGGATGTGCCGGTGATAGACCTGGAGGGCAAGGTCGCCGCTTGCCAGGGACAACTGGAGACCCTCGGTCGACAGCCGTTCGGCCTCGTCGAGTTGGCCTCGATGGGCCGCGACGAGCGCGACGCCCCGAAGCCGCCAGGCCGGGAAGACGTCCGCGCCCTCGTGCGCGTAGCCCTCCACCGCGGTCCGGGCGGACGCCGCGGCCGCCTCGAGGTCGCCGTGGAGGACCTGGAGACCCGACAGCGAGACGAAGTTGAACGGATCGTCGCCTCCCGGGCCCGCCTTCGCCTCGATGAGCCTGCGGGTCATCGAGATCGCGCGATCGATCTCATCGAGCTGGCGGGCGAGCCCATAAGCGATGCCATCCGCGCCGTCGTGCTCCCACGAGCGGCCGTGCTCGGTGATGAGGGCCGCCCCCTCCTCGGCCTCGCCAGCGGGGTATCCGCGCACGAGGCCCAGCTCGGAGCTGGCGTGCAGCAGGAGCAGGTTCGCTCGAAGGTCCGGATCGATGCTCCGGCCATGCTCTGCCTCGCCGAGCAGGCTCAGCGCCTCGGAGGCCATCGCGTTGCCGCGCTCGAGGTCGACCTGCATGACGAGGAACGCGGCCCGTCCCAGCACCTTCGCGCGGAGGATGCGATCGTCACCGGCTTCGGCGACCGCCTGCTGCCCAAGCCGAACGGCGTCCGGCGTGTTGCCGTGGTAGTAGCGGACGATCGCGCGCAGGCTGATCGCCTCGGCCCGTTCCGGGCTCGGAGCCGCACGGGCGATCGCCGCCTCGAGGATCCCGTCCGCCTGGACGTAGTCCGAGACATCGATGAAGAGCGTTTCGGCGGCGAGCCTGGCGCGGCGCATCGCCCCGGCCAGGTCCGGTTCCGGGGTCAGCTCGGCCGCCCGCTCGTAGAGGGCGGCCGCATCGAGCGTCGCGCCACGGTCGCGGATCGTCGCGGCGGCCGCCTCCAGCGCGGCGGCGACGTCGGCATCACGGCCCTCGGTTGCACCAGCGAGGTGGCGGGCCCGGACCTCGTCCGAGGTCGCCGACCGGGCCAGGGCGGCATGGGCCCGCCGCAGCGCCTCGGGCTCCGCGCGCGCGAGCACCGCCTGGGCGAGCAGCGGATGGGCGAATCGGATTGCGCGCCGGTCGATCGTGGCCACGCCGGCGTCGGTCGCGGCGCCGATTGCCTCGGCGGCGCTCGGGTCGGCGCGCCGTAGTCCGTCGATCGTCGGTTCGCTGGCAACGGCTGCCAGGAGCAGGACGTTCCGGGTCGACTCCGGCAGGGCGGCGAGTCGCGCGTCGAGGAGGGTGCCCAGTGTTTCGGGGATCGGCACGCCCCCGCCGGGAGCGAAGCCGGCGCCGGCGTCGACGATGGCTCGAGCGATCTCGAGCGCGTAGAAGGGGTTGCCGGCCGATGCCTCCTCGATCCGGACCAGGGCGAGGCGCGGGAACGAGCGCCCGAACCTGGCCAGGAACAACTGGTGGAGCGCGGCCAGCGGCAGCGGGCCAAGCTGGATCCGTTCGCGACGGTCCGGCGGCACGCCGTCCACGAGCCGGCCCGCCTCCCCGTCCAGCGCGCCCCGAGCCGCCAGCAGGAGACCAACCGGGCGGTCAGCGAGCCGCCGGACGGCGTACGCCAGGATCGACGCGGTCACGTCGTCGAGCCACTGGACGTCGTCGATCGCCACGATCAGCGGGCGATCGGCGCTGAGTTGTCGGAGAATCGATGCAGCCGCGACGGAGACGGTTCGCTGGTCGGGGAGCAGCCCGGTTGGCTCAGCGCGGAGGACGGCGATCTCCAGGGCGTGGCGCTGGACGTCCGGAAGGGAGTCCAGCTCCTTCGCACCGACGTCGGCGAGGAGGTCCGTCAATCCGCCGAGGATCAGGCTCCGCTCCGATTCCGCCGGTGCCGCGCGCAGGACACGCGAGCCGCCGGCGACAGCCCGTCGGATCGCCTCGCCCCAGATGCTGGTCTTGCCGATGCCGGCCTCGCCGATGACGAGGAGGCTCGAGAGACGTTCCCGGGCCCGATCGGCGAAGCGATCGACCGCGTTGAGCTCGGCGCCGCGGCCGATCACGTCGCTCCGGTCGACCGAGTCCTGACCACCCCCGAACGCCGTGATCCTGGGCGAACAGGACCGCGGCGGCGATCTCCGGGGCGGTTGGCGTGTCAGTATGCCGCCTCCGGGAGTCGGATCTCGATGGTCGAGCCGCCTGCCGATCCGGGGCGGACCTCGATCTCGCCACCGGACTGCCGCACGACGCCGAACGCCATGGCCAGCTCGAGGCCGGTGCGGGAGTCATGCCCGGTCGTCAGGAACGGATCGAAGAGCCGCTCGGCGACCTCGGGCGCGATCGGCGCGCCGGTGTCGGTCACGGCCACGACGATCCTCGCGGCCGCGCCGTCGCGAGCATCGATCCGGGTGGTCGAGACGGTCACGCCTCCGCCGTCGGGCATGGCGTCGCGGGCTCGCTGGGCCAGGCTGCGGAGCACCTCGGCGAAGCGATCCGCGTCCACCCGTACGAAGCCGGACGCGATCGCGTGGCGCACCTCGAGCCGCACTCCCGCGCCGACGACCGTGCCGAGGTCGGTCTCGAGCGCGGCGACGAAGTCGACGACGTCGATCACCTGGGGTCGCATGATCGATTGCCCCGCGAAGACGAGGAGCTGGCGAGTCATCCGGCTCGCCCGATCCGCCGCGCCGCTGATCTTCTTCGCGTTCTCGATGGCCTCCGGGTCGCGGGAATCGGTCGAGATGAAGTCCGCGTAGCCGGCGACGGCCATCAACGCGTTGTTGAGGTCGTGTGCCACGACGCCCGCGAGACGTCCGACTGCCTCCATCCGCTGGGCCTGGCGCAGCGAGGTCTCGAGACGCTCGCGCTCCTGCTCGGCCTCGATGCGCGCGGCAAGCTCCCGGTCGGCGGCGTCGAGCGCCTTGATCCAGCGGTCCCCGGCCCGCCATACGAGCCCGAGCGCGAACGCCGCCAGGAAGGCGAACCCGATCACCGCCAGGGCGGGCTCCCGCAACGGGTCGGGCTGGCCGCCGAGGGCGAACAGCGCCACGGCGATCGTCGCGACGACCGCCGCCCCGACGTACACCGCGAGCGTGGCGGTGCCGCGGAGGTAGGGCTGGACGATCCCGATGCCGATCAGCGGGATCACGATGGCGAACGAGACCCCGATCGTGTACAGCGCGGCAGTCAGCAGCGCCTCGGTCCACAGGAGCACGACGGTCAGCCCCAGCAGCAGCGCCCTGCCGCGCTGGTTGACGGCGACCAGGAACAGGATCGATGCCGGCAGCAGCGTGGTCTGCAGGAGGACGGCCAGGACGGCCTCGTGCGGCGGAGCGAGGTACAGCGCCAGGAATCCCGCGACCAGGGCGGCCGCACCGCAGGCCAGGAAGAAGCGGCGAAGGCCCGGGCGCTCCCGCACGGCGGTATGGCGCGTGACTGGTGCGGGCTGCGGCTCGGTCACGGTCGTCCCGGTCTCGTGGCTCGTCCCCCCGGCGTGCGGACAGGATACGCGACGGTCGAGGGCGGGTTGTGGGGCCGGCCAACCCGCGGATGGGCTGGCCGCGCACGCCGACCAGCCGGCCGAATGGCCGAACGGCTCTGGTCCACCGCGGCGACGTGAGGCATGCTTCGGGCCCTGGAGGGCGTGCCGGTGCTGGTCCGTGGGAGGCTTCGATGGATCGCGGTCCTGGCCGTGGTCGCGGTTGGCGCGTGTTCGGGTCCGGGCGGCGGGTCGTCGGCGCCAGGGTCTTCGTCGTCGGTTCTCGATCCCGGGTCCCCGACGCCAAGCGCCACGACGTCGGGAGCGACGGAGTTCGTCGCGGGCGGCGCCCGACCGGTCACCGTCCACGTACCGGCCGGGGCGGATCCGACGGGCGCGCCCCTGCTGTTGATCCTCCACGGCTACTCGTCGAACGGCGCCGAGATGACGGGCTGGCTGCCGCTCGGCGAGGCGGCCGGCCGGCGCGGCGTGGTCTGGGCCTACCCCGATGGGAGCCCGGATGAACGCGGCCTGCGGTTCTGGAACGCGACCGACGCCTGTTGCGGGTTCGGGTCGAACGTGGACGACGTGGCCTACCTGACCGGCCTGATCGAGGAGATCGCCGCAACGACCAGGATCGATCCGGGTCGCGTCTACATCGCGGGACACTCGAACGGCGGCTTCATGAGCCACCGGATGGCCTGCGACCGCTCGGACAGGGTGACGGCCATCGCTTCGATCTCCGGCGTGACGTTCGCCGATCCGGCCAGGTGCGCCCCATCGGCTTCGGTCGCGATCCTCCAGGTCCACGGCACGGCAGACGAGACGCTCGGGTTCGATGGCGGCGTGCTCCGAGTCCCGGGCGTTCCGGATGCGAGGTACCCGGGCGCGGCCGAGACTGCCCGTCGCTGGCTGGGGCTCGACGGCTGTTACCCCGCGCTGTCCGAGACCGCGCGCCGGATCGACGCGGTTGCCGACGTCGATGGAACGGACGGTCCAGCCGAGACGACGGTCGCCGAGTCGACGGCGTGCGACCCCGGCGGGCGGGTCGAGCTCTGGACGATGGACGGCGTCGGGCACGTGCCGGCATTCACCGACGCGTTCCCCGTCGCGGTCCTCGACTTCCTCCTGGCCCAGAAGCGGCCCTGATCAGACGCCGGGACGCCAGGTATCTCGGGGATGGACCGGTGAGTGGGCCCCGATCCTTCGAGGACCGGGGCCCGTGTTTCTGGGACGCCGCAGGCGCCCAGTGACCCTACTTGAAGAACAGGAACTGGTTCAGTCCGTAGAGACCCTCGGTCACGTACAGGTCGGCGCTGCTCCCGTGCAGGGTGACGTCGATCGCGACCGAATGGATGCCCGGATTGACCTGGGTGTTGACGTGGAACGTGCCGTTACCGACGCCATTGGTCGTGAGCGTTCCGACGACGATGCCCTGACCGCTCGCCCACGTGTCGAGGAAGAGATAAACGTCGTACGTCGTATCCGGCGTCACGTTCTTGAGCTGGAGCGTCAACTCGAGGTTGTTCGGGTCGCCGGCGCTGCTGTTGAAGATGACGGCGCCGACAGCCGGACCGTTCACCCCTGGGGTGATCTGGGTCAGCACGTCCACCTTCTGGTGCGACGGGGCGGTCAGGAGCGCCGCGTTGCCGGTTGTGGTCGCCCAGGTGCCTGTCCGGCTCGAGCCACCCGCACCGTCTGCCCAAGTACCGGTCATCGTCCCGTCAGCGGCGATCAGACCCGTCAAGGTGAGGGTGAACGGACTGGTGGCGACGATCGTGATGGCGTCACCCACCACCGAACCGCTCGTGATGGTGAAGTTCGCACATTGTGGGGTGCATGGCGCCCCGAGCGATGCGCCAGTGATCGTGCCGGTGCCGGCCTGCGTCAGGACGAGGGTTTCCGGATAGTTGGTGCCGAGGTATTCGACATTGACCCCGTACGTGCCGCCCACGCTCCAGTAGGAGCCTGTCGCGGCGAGCGCCGTGGCCGGGATGCTCGAGAGCAGACCCAGGGCCGCGAGGAGCACGCAAAGCCGCCGTCTGATCGACATGGTTGCCTCCCTCAGGCGTTCGATCGATGCGGGTCGGGTTCGCCAGTGGCTCGTCGCGGTCCCGGCGGCCAGAACGTGGACCGCGCGTCAATGCCCCCCACGCTGGACCGTAGCCTGGTCAGGCGTATCCCTGCTGTCTAGAGGCGTTGGTCGTGAATTCGGTGCGGGCCGCCGGCTGTTGGGCGCGCTAGGATCCACCAGGTGACCGTCGACGATGTGCCCCGATCGCCCGGAACCGCGCGACGTGGCGGCGCCGCGTCCGCCATCCAGGTCGAAGGCCTCGTCAAGCGGTACCGGAAGGCCGACCGGAATGCGGTCGACGGGATCTCGTTCGAGGTCGGTGCGGGCGAGTTCTTCGCCCTGCTCGGGCCGAACGGCGCGGGCAAGACGACGACGCTGTCGATCCTCACGACGACGCTCGCCCCGACCGCTGGCCGGGCGCTGATCGACAGCCTCGACGTCGTCACCGACGCTGCCGCGGTCCGGCAGCGGGTCGGGATCATCTTCCAGCGGCCGAGCCTGGACAAGAACCTCACCGGCGAGGAGAACGTGCGGTTCCACGCGATCCTCTACGGGCTCTATCCGTACGCGCCGGGCGACCGGCTCATGGCGGCGGCCTACCGTCAGCAGGTCGAGGATTGGTCGGCCCTGCTCGGTCTTGGCCGCGACATCTTCCGCCCGGTGCGGACGTATTCGGGCGGGATGCTGCGCAAGCTGGAGATCGTCCGCAGTCTTGTCCACCGGCCGCGGGTCCTGTTCCTCGACGAGCCGACCACCGGGCTGGACGCGCCGAGCCGGCGCGCGCTGTGGACGTACCTGCGCGACGTCCGGGCGACCCACGAGACGACCATCGTGCTCACCTCGCACTACCTGGAAGAGGCCGAGCAGGCCGACCGAATCTGCGTCGTGGATGCGGGCAGGATCATCGCCACCGGCTCACCGGCAGAGTTGACCGCGGCGCTCGCGAACGAGTACCTGATCGTCGACGCGGCCGACCGGGCGCGGCTGCGGGCGGAGCTGGCCGGGCGCGGCTTGGATCCCTCGGGCGACGGGCCGTTCCGGATCGACGTCTCGACCGCCGACACCCACCGCGTCCTGCGCTCGATCGAAACGCCGCTCACGCTGGTGCGGACGCATGCGCCGTCGCTCGAGGACGCCTATCTCGAGATCGTCAGCCGGGCGGAGCTCGGCGACGAGGCGGTCGGCCGGACGAGCAGGATGGATCCGGCCGGGACGCCGGCCGAGGC
>JACQEF010000062.1 GCA_016200745.1 Chloroflexota bacterium
CTCACTGCCGCATCTCCCACTGCGGTTCGACCTCGTCGTCGTCGAACCCGGCGACCGCACCCGGCATCACCGGCACGCCATGTAGCCGCGGGCGGCGCGGGACGCCACGAAGCGCGCCTCCTCCGCCGGAGCCCGGCCGCGCCGCCGTCCCGTGCTACACTCCCGCCGGTCCGCAGACCCGCGGCCCGGGCTCGCCCGAGCCACCATCCGAACGCCCACGTCACCCGGCGTGGAGCACACACGCGAGCCGTTCCGGCCGGGACGGTGCCGTCACCCGACGATCGTCGGGGCGGTTCCCGGCGACGAGGCCCGCGGAGGAACGAACCGAACAGGAGGTCGCTCACCGTGCCGTCCGTCTCGATGCGGCAGCTGCTGGAAGCCGGAGTCCACTTCGGTCACCAGACTCGCCGCTGGAACCCCAAGATGCGCCCGTTCATCTTCGCCGAGCGCAACGGGATCCACATCATCGATCTCGCCCAGACCGTCCAGCGGCTCGACATCGCGCTCGACTTCGTGCGCGAGACCGTCGCCCGCGGCGACCAGGTCCTGTTCGTCGGGACGAAGAAGCAGGCCCAGGAGCCGGTTGCCCAGGAGGCCGCCCGGGCCAACCAGCCCTACGTCAACAAGCGCTGGCTGGGCGGCATGCTCACCAACTTCACCACGATCAAGAAGCGCATCGGCCTGCTCGAGCAGCTCGAGGCGCGCCAGGCCAACGGCGACTTCGACCGGATGACCAAGAAGGAAGCCGCGAAGCTGACCGAGGAGATGGTCAAGCTGCAGGGCACGCTCGGCGGCATGCGCAAGATGAAGCGGCTGCCGGGCGCCATCTTCATCGTCGACCCGCACCGCGAGCGGATCGGCGTGACGGAGGCCAACAAGCTCGAGATCCCGGTCGTCGGGACCGGCGACACCAACGTCGACCCCGACGAGCTCGACTACATCATTCCCGCCAACGACGACGCGATCCGGGCCATCCGGCTGCTCTGCACGCTGGTCGCGGACGCCGCCATCGAGGGCGCCCAGCAGCGGTCCGCGCGCAATGCGGCGGAGCCCGAGCCGATCGAGACGATGGCCATGCCGGCGCCGGAGGAAGAGGAGCCGGGCGCGACCGACGAGCTCGTCGCCGCGCTCGCCGGCGGTGCGGCCCTCTCGTTCGAGCCCGACGTCGACGAGGACGACCTGCTGCCCGGCGACCGGATCGCCCGGGCCGAGGCCGCCGTGGCCGAGACGCCCGAAGCGAGCCCCGAGGAGATCGAGGCGGAGCTCGCCCGCGAAGCCGCCGAGAAGGTGGACGAGCCCGCCGCCAGCTGATCACCGGCCGGCTGCCCGCCGGCCCGCCAACCGACCGACAGACACACGAGGCGGTCGCCCGACCACGGACGCCGCATGACAGGGAGTACGAACCAGCATGGCGGACATTTCAGCGAGCCTCGTCAAGGAGCTCCGCGATCTCACCGGGGCCGGGTTCATGGACTGCAAGCGCGCCCTCGAGGAATCCGGCGGCGATCTCGAGCGGGCGACCGCGGTCCTGCGCGAGCGCGGGCTGGCGGCCGCTGCCAGGAAGAGCGGGCGAGAAGCGCGTGAGGGCCTGGTCTCGAGCTATATCCACACCGGTGGCCGGGTGGGCGTGCTGATCGAGGTCAACTGCGAGACCGACTTCGTGGCCATGACCGACGAGTTCAAGCGCCTGGTTCGCGATCTCGCCGTGCAGGTGGCCGGGCTCGCCCCGCTGTACGTCGACGAGGACGGCATCCCCGCGTCCGATCTCGAGGCCAAGCGGGCCGAGCTGCTGGCCGACGACGCCACCCGGAAGAAGCCCGAGGCGATCCGCGCCCAGATCGTCGACGGACAGCTCAAGAAGTGGTACTCCCAGGTCTGCCTCTAC
Source organism: Chloroflexota bacterium (assembly GCA_016200745.1). Taxonomy (GTDB): domain Bacteria; phylum Chloroflexota; class Limnocylindria; order Limnocylindrales; family CSP1-4; genus SPCO01. The sequence goes on from JACQEF010000062.1 coordinate 1,886, forward strand.
GACCAGCCCTTCCGCGACGAGGAGCGGACGGTCCGGGAGCTCGTCAACGAGCGGATCGCGACCATCGGGGAGAACATCCGCGTCCGGAGGTTCACCCGGTACGCCCTCGGGGAGGAGCTGTGACCGACGCCGGCTCGCCGCCGCCAACCGGTGAGGCGTCGCTCCGCTATCGGCGCATCCTCCTGAAGCTGTCCGGCGAGGCGCTCCTCGGCGACCGCCAGTACGGCGTGGACCCGGCGTTCTGCGCGTTCATCGCCCGCCAGGTCGCCGAGGTCCACGCGCTCGGCGTCCAGGTCGGGATCGTGGTCGGCGGCGGCAACATCTTCCGCGGGCTGGCGGCGTCGGCCCGCGGGATGGACCGCGCGACCGGCGACTACATCGGGATGCTGGCCACCGTGATGACCGGGACCGGCAACCCGTACTTCACCACCGACACGGCGGCGGCCCTCCGCGCCGTCGAGATCAACGCCGAGGTCCTGCTCAAGGCGACCAAGGTGGACGGCGTCTACGATCACGATCCCATGACGCACGCCGATGCCCGGCGCTACGCTCATCTGGAGTACGCGGACCTCCTCCGGGATCAGCTCCGTGTGCTCGATGCCACGGCCGTGAGCCTGTGCATGGAGAACGACCTGCCGATCGTCGTGTTCGATCTGAACCAGCCCGACAACATCAAGCGGGTTGCGGCCGGCGAACCGGTCGGTACCCTCATCTCGGGCGCCTCGAGCGCCGCCGGAGGTGCGCGATCATGAGCTCCGAGATCATCGCCGACGCGGATCACAAGATGGGCCGCGCAGTCGAGGCCATGGAGCGTGACTTCCAGGGCCTCCGAACCGGGAGGGCGTCGACCGCACTCGTCGAGCGCCTCCACGTCGAGTATTACGGCACCTCGACGCCGCTCAACCAGCTGGCCGGGATCAGTGTCCCGGAACCCCACCAGATCGTCATCCAGCCCTGGGATCGGGGCGTCCTCGGCGCCATCGAGAAGGCCATCCAGAAGAGCGACATCGGGTTGATGCCCAACGTCGACGGGACGGTCGTCCGCCTCAACATCCCGCCGCTCACGGAAGAGCGTCGCAAGGAGATCGTGCGGAGCGTCCACAAGCGGATGGAAGAGGCCAGGGTGGAGATCCGCAACCTGCGGCGCGATGCGGCCGACCACCTGAAGCGGGAAGAGCGTGACGGCGACCTCGGCACCGACGAGGCCCATCGCCAGCTCGAGACGCTCCAGCGCACGACCGACCGGCACATCGCCGAGGTCGATCGCCTGGGCGCCGCGAAAGAGCAGGAGGTCCTCGAGGTCTAGTGACGCGCGCACCGCTGGCCAGGCCGACCGACGCGCCGCCCGCGGCGCACGATCCGGCGCGCGAGACCGAACGCCCGGCCACCGACGCGCCTGCGGCGAGTTCGTTACCGCTGCCACGCGAGGAGCTGCCCCGCCACGTCGCGATCATCATGGACGGCAACCGGCGCTGGGCGCGCCAGCGCGACCTGTCCGAGCTGGACGGGCATGCGGCGGGTGTCGAGGCGATCCGCGAGCTGCTCCGGCACGCGGTGCGGCGCGGCGTCCCGGTCGTCACCCTCTACGCGTTCAGCCGCGAGAACTGGGCCCGCTCCGACGAGGAGGTCACCGGGCTGTTCGGGCTGCTCGAGGCCGCCGTCCGCAGCGAGACGGCCGAGCTTCGCGCGCAAGGCGTCCGGATCCGGCTGCTGGGCCGGCTCGACGAGCTGCCCCCGGCGACCCGCGCGTCGATCGAGGAAGCGCTCGACGCGACCGCCGGCGGGGACCGGCTGCTGCTCAACATCGCCTTCAACTACGCCGGCCGGACCGAGCTCGTCGACGCGTTTCGCCGGCTCGCGTCGAGCGGCGTCTCCGCCGACGAGATCGATGAGGCGGCGATCAGCGCGTCCCTGTATACGGCCGGCCTGCCTGATCCCGACCTCGTGATCCGCACGGGCGGCGAGCAACGCCTGTCGAACTTCCTCATCTGGCAGTCTGCCTACGCGGAGTTCTATACGTGCGAGGCGCTCTGGCCCGACTTCGGGCCCGACGCGTTCGACGCGGCCCTGCTGGAGTTCGCCCGTCGCAACCGCCGGTTCGGGCGCTGACCGGGCCGGAGGCATCGCCCATGCGTGATCGCGCGATCAGCGCGGCCGTGCTCGTCCCCGTCCTGCTGCTCGTGCTCGCGATCGGGGGCCCGGTGCTCGACGTGGCGATCGCCCTCGCCACCGCGCTCGCCGCACTCGAGGTCTTCCGGCTCCTCCGCTCGGGCGGCTACCCGACCTTCTCGGCTCTCGGGACCGCGCTCGCGCTCGTCGTCGTCCTCGACGCCGCCTTTCCCGAGGTGCTCGAGGGGAGCGGGCTGCTGCTCGGCGGGGTCGGGATCGTCCTCGTCGCGGTCGCCTCGTTCTCGCGCCCGGATCCCCGAGACGGTCTGTCCGTCTGGATGGCCACGATGTTCGGGGCCCTGTACGTGTCGCTGCTGTCGTTCGTGATCGGGCTCGGGCACGCTGCACCCGACCACGCCGCCGGCGCGCCGCTCCACGGGCTGGGATCCGAGCGGGGCTGGATCCTCCTCCTCGTCCTGGCGGTCTGGTCCTACGACACCGGCGCGTACCTGGTCGGCCGGAATTTCGGCCGCACGCGGTTCCTCACCCACATCTCGCCATCGAAGACGATCGAGGGCCTGCTCGGCGGCGTGGTGGCGACCACGGCCGCGGTCGGGCTGCTCCTGATCGGGCTCGGCCAGAACCCGCTGCACGCCGCCGCGCTCGGGCCACTGACGGCGCTGGCGGCCCAGGCGGGGGACCTCGCCGAGTCGACGATCAAGCGCGCGGCGGGCGTGCGCGACTCGGGCACGCTGATCCCGGGCCACGGTGGCATCCTCGATCGCGTCGATTCCTTCCTCTTCGCCGGCCCCATCGTGACCCTCTATGTCCTCGCCCTCGTCCGCTGAGCGGGGCGGCCACGACGGCGAGCGCCGGCGCGTCGCGCTCCTGGGATCCACCGGCTCGATCGGCCGCCAGACGATCGAGGTGCTCGAGGCCCAGGCGGATGCCTTCGAGGTCGTGGCCCTGGCGGCCGGTTCCGACGTTGCCGGCCTCGCGAGGCAGGCCGCCCGCCTCCGTCCGGCGGCCGTCTCGCTGGCCGACGAGCGGGCGCTCGCCGCGCTCGACCTGCCGGACGCGACGGATCGAGTCGGCGGCGCCGACGCCCTCGAGGCGCTGGCCACCCGTGACGACGTGGATCTCGTGGTGGTCGCCACCGGCGGCGTCGTCAGCCTCCGTCCCGTCCTGGCCGCCCTGCGCGCCGGCAAGGTGGTGGCGACGGCCAACAAGGAGACGCTTGTCGCGGGTGGGCACCTCGTCATGCCGGTCGTCCGCGACCTGGCCGCCGGCCTCGCGGCGAGCGATCCGCGGGATCCATACGCCAGCCCGCTGGCCTGGCTGCGCCCCATCGACTCCGAGCATTCGGCGATCTGGCAGTGTCTCGTCGGGGAGCGCCTCGATTCGATCGCCGCGCTGGTCCTGACCGCCTCCGGCGGCCCCTTCCTCGACGCCGGCGACGAGGTCCTGGCGCAGGCCACCCCGGCGATGGCCCTGCGCCACCCGACCTGGTCGATGGGCGCGAAGATCACGATCGACTCGGCATCGCTCGTCAACAAGGGCCTGGAGGTCATCGAGGCGCGCTGGCTGTACGATGTCGCCTCCGACGCCATCGAGGTGGTCATCCACCCGCAGAGCGTCGTCCACTCGGCCGTCCGCTTCGTCGACGGCTCCCTCAAGGCCCAGCTGGGCAACCCGGACATGCGAATCCCCATCCAGTACGCGCTCACCTATCCCGACCGCCGCCCCTCGCCGGTGGCCGCCGCCGACCTGGTCGGCATCTCGCGCCTGGACTTCCGGGCGCCCGACGAGGTGCGATTCCCGGCCCTCCGGATCTGCCGCCAGGCGGGCGAGGCCGGACCGTGGGCCTCGGCAGCGCTGATCGCCGCCGATGACGTGGCGGTCAGCCGCTTCCTCGCCGGCACGCTCGACTTCCCCGGCATCCCGCGGCTCCTCGAACGCGCCGTCGACCGGTACGGATCCGCGCCCGGCGTCCCCGGCGTCGACGACCTGGAGCGCCTGGACGCCGCGGTCCGGGCCGAGTACGCGACCGGTCCGATCGGGGCCGCCTCATGACCGGGTTCGCCCAGTCGCTGATCACGATCGTCCTGTTCGTCCTGATCCTCGGGGTGATGGTCCTGATCCACGAGCTCGGCCACTTCGTCAGTGCCAGGCTGGCGAGGGTCCGCGTCCTCGAGTTCGGGATCGGTTTCCCGCCGCGCGCGAAGGTCCTCGGGAATCGCGGCGAGACCCTCTACACGCTCAACTGGCTGCCGATCGGTGGCTTCGTGAAGCTAGAGGGTGAGGACGGCGACGAGGACGGCGATCCGCGCTCGTTCACGGCGCAACGGCTGGGGACGAAGCTGCTGATCCTCGTCGCCGGTGTCGTCATGAACGTCGTGCTCTCGTTCGTGATCTTCACCGGGATCGCCCTGGGCGGCGATCCGACCATCGGCTTCCGCGTCGGCACCGTCCAGCCCGATTCGCCGGCGTCAGCGGCCGGCCTGCACAGCGGCGACGTCATCGCCAGCATCAACGGCCGGTACCGTGGGGCATTCGAGGGCAGTTCGCTCCTCGACGATCTCCGCGCCAGCGCCGGGCAGACCGTTCAGCTCGGCGTCGAGCACCCGGACGGCTCGAAGGCCGACGTCGCCGTGACCTTGCGATCGCCGGCGCAGATCGACCAGGACCACGGCGCGCTCGGGATCGAGCGGCCCGTCGCCACCACGACGAGCGGCGCGATCCATTACTCGGTCGGCGACGCCGTCAACGTCGGCGCGCAGCGCACGGTCGACGCACTCGGGCTGATCGTGGACGGTCTCGGCCAGCTTGGCGACTCGATCGTCAACCGCCCCACCGAGGCGCCGCCGGTCGCCGGTCCCGTCGGGATCGCCACGCAGATCGGCGACGTCTTCTGGCAGCTCGGCCCGATCATCACGCTGTACGTCGCGGGGATCCTGTCGGCCAACCTGGCCGTGGTCAACATCCTCCCGTTCCCGCCACTCGACGGAGGACGGATGCTGGTCATCGTCCTCAAGCGCGTCTTCGGGGAGCGGATCAGCCTCCGTGCCGAACGGATGACCTACCTCGTCGGGTTCGTCTTCCTGTTCGCCTTCCTGATCTGGATCACCGGCTTCGACATCGTCCGGAGCCTCGGCGGCGGCACGTGACCGAGGCGGTCGATCGCCGGCCGAGACGGCGGCCGACCCCCAGCGTCGATGTCGGCGGCGTGCTCGTCGGCAGCGCGCACCCGATCGTCGTGCAGTCAATGACCAACACCGACACGGCCGACGCGGACGCGACGGCGATCCAGGTCGCCCGGCTCGCCCACGCCGGTTCCCAGCTGGTCCGCGTGACGGTCAACACCGAGGAGGCCGCCGCCGCGGTCCCCGAGATGGTCCGCAAGGTCCGCGGCCTCGGCGTGGACGTGCCGATCGTCGGCGACTTCCACTACAACGGGCACAAGCTGCTGGCCGAGTACCCGGAGATGGCCGGCGCCCTGGCCAAGTACCGCATCAACCCCGGCAACGTCGGCGCCAAGCGCCATGACGAGCACTTCGCGACGATCGTGCGGATCGCGGTCGACAACGACGTGCCGGTCCGGATCGGCGTCAACTGGGGGTCGCTCGACCAGGCGATCCTGACCGAGCTGATGGACGCCAACGCGCGCTCGGCCGCGCCCGCCGACGCGCGGGACGTGATGATCGAGGCGATGCTCCAGTCGGCGATCCGGTCGGCCGAGCTGGCCGAGGCGACCGGCCTTCGTCACGACCGGATCATCCTGTCGGCCAAGGTGTCCGGCGTCCGCGATCTGGTCGACACGTACCGGTTGCTGGGCGCGCGCACGGACTATGCGCTCCATCTCGGGCTGACCGAGGCGGGGATGGGGGACAAGGGCATCGTCGCCTCGACTGCCGGACTGGCGATCCTGCTCAACGAGGGGATCGGCGACACGATCCGCGTCTCGCTGACGCCCGAGCCGGGCGCCCCTCGCGAACGCGAGGTCGAGATCGCCCAGCAGGTGCTGCAGTCGCTCGGGCTCCGCTCGTTCCTGCCGCAGGTCA
>JACQEF010000356.1 GCA_016200745.1 Chloroflexota bacterium
CGCCACCCCGGTCGCGACACTCAACCCGAGCGCAAGCGAAGGCTCGGCAGGCGCGTCCGGCAGCGCGGGCGCCGGTGCCAGCGCTGCTCCGAGCGCGAGCGCTGCTCCGAGCGCGAGCGCTGCTCCGAGCGCGAGCGTCGCTCCGAGCCCCTCGGCCCCGGCATCGGCGGCCCCGTCGGCCTCCGCGTCCGCCGGTCCGTCCGCGTCGCCCGGCGCTTCCGCTTCGCCATCCGCCTCCGCGGGTCCGGTCGGCAACACGCAGATCCCAACCCAGGGCAAGCTGGGTGAGGTGGCCACCGCCCTCCAGAAGGAGCTGGGCCCGATCGCCGAGCAGCGGAGCCTGACCACCATCGGCGCGGTCGTGAGCTCGGAGCTCGTCACGCAGGCGATCATCCTGATCCTCGTCGGCTCGCTCGGGATCCTGCTCTGGATCACGTTCCGCTTCCATGACGTGAAGTTCGGCGTGACCGCGCTGGTGTCGCTCCTCCACGACGTCATCGTCGTGGTCGGCACGTTCGCGATCCTCGGCACGTTCTTCAAGGTCGAGATCGACGCCCTGTTCGTGACCGCGATGCTGACCGTCATCGGCTTCAGCGTGCACGACACCATCGTGGTCTTCGACCGCGTCCGCGAGAACAAGGCCCGCCACGCCGGCGAGCCCATCGACGCGATCGTCAACCACTCGGTGCTGCAGACCTTCGGCCGCTCGATCATGACCAGCCTGACAGTCGTCCTGACGCTGCTCGCCCTGTTCCTCTTCGGCGGGTCGGCGATCAGCGACTTCATCCTCGCCCTGCTGATCGGGATCGTGTCGGGAACCTACTCGTCGATCTTCGTGGCCAGCCCGCTCCTGGTCGACTGGCAGCTGTATGACGATCGCCGGCGCGGTCGCCTGGTCGCGGCCCGTGCCCCGCGGGTCCGCCGCTCGGCCTCCTGACATCACCGCCGCCGGTGGCTGGTAAGCCCTGGTGAAGCGGTTGGTGGCATCCTGACCGGCATGGTCGAGGCCCGCTTCCGCTGGACGTTCCCGGAGGCCGTCGCGCTCCCTGCTGGCCTGGCCGGCGCCGCCGAACGTGCGGGCGTCTCGCCCCGGCTCGCCGGACTGCTGGCCCGGCGCGGCGTGCGGACCGCGGGCGACCTGGCCGCCTGGTTCGGCGAGCCACTGGACGGCCTGCACGACCCGGGCCTGCTGCCCGACGCCGGCCGGCTGCTCGACCGCGTCCGCCGAGCGCGCGATGCCCGCGAATCGGTCCAGGTCTTCGGCGACTTCGACGCCGACGGGCTGACCGGGCTGGCGATCCTGACCATTGCCCTCCGTCGATTCGGCGTCGACGCGGTCCCGTACGTGCCGAGCCGGCTGGACGAGGGTCACGGTCTGTCGCTCGCGGCGGTCGACGCGGCCGAGGCACGCGGCGTCTCGCTGATCGTGACGGTCGATTGCGGCTCGACGAGCCATGCCGAGATCGCCGCCGCGAATCGACGCGGGCTCGACGTCATCGTGACCGATCACCATCGGGTCCCCGAGGTCATGCCGCCGGCCTACGCCCTGGTCAACCCGCACCGGGCGGACGCGACCTATCCGGACCGGCGGCTGGCGGGGAGCGGGGTCGCCTTCAAGATCGCTCAGCTGCTGCTGGCGGACCTGCCCGGCGGACCAGGGGCCGCCCTCGAGCTGGCCGACCTCGCCACGATCGGGACGGTCGCCGACGTTTCGCCGATCGTGGGCGAGAACCGGGCGATCGCGCGCATTGGCCTGGAGCGGATCAGGCGAGATCCGCGGCCCGGCGTCGCTGCCCTGCTCGAGCGGGCCCGGATCGCTCCTTCCGCCGTGGACCTCGAGACGATCGCCTTCGCGCTCGCCCCCCGCCTGAACGCGGCCGGCCGGATGGGGGAGGCACTGGAAGCGGCCAGGCTCCTGCTGGCCGAGGAGCCGGTTGAGGCGATCCTGCATGCCGATGCGCTCGAGGCGGCGAACCTCGCCCGGCGCGACCTCACCCGCACGGTCGTGGCGGAAGCCAGGGCCATGGTCGCCACGGCGCCCGGGGCGCCCGCGATCGTCGTCAACGGGCCCTGGAGCGTCGGGATCGTGGGCCTCGTGGCCGCGAGGCTGGTCGAGGACGGGGGACGGCCCGCGGTCGTCGGGGCGGAGCTCGGCGACGTGATCCGGGCTTCGTGCCGGAGTGACGGTTCGCTCGACCTCGGGGCCGCGCTCGAGCAGTGCGGCGATCTCTTCCTCCGCCACGGCGGCCACGCCGGCGCGGCCGGGTTCGAGCTGCCGGCCGACCGCTGGGACGCGTTCCGCGAACGCTTCCTGGCGCTTGCCGCCGCGGCCGCCCCGCCCGATCCGCGGGTCGCCATCGCCATCGACCTGGCACTCCCCGCGAAGGAGGTCGACTACGGCCTCTACCGGGAGCTGTCCCGGCTCGCGCCGTGCGGACCCGGCAACGCCGATGCGTGCGTCGCGGTGCTCGGCATGACCGTGACGAGGGTCCGCGCCGCAAATGGCGGGCACAGCCAGCTGACGCTGCGACGGGAACTGGACGTGCTCGACGGGATCGCCTTCGGACGCCCCGACATCGCCGAGGTCGTCCACGAGGGCGATCGGCTCGACGTGGTCGCGCGCCTGACGAGCCGGACGTTCGGCGGGTTCGAGTCGCTCCAGCTCGACATCCGCGACGTGGCGACTGCCGGCAGCCACCCGGAGACTGCGGCGATCCTCGATCCTGTGCCGTCCGTCGCCGTGGCCGGCGGGACCCGATGATCGCCGGCGCTCGATGACTCCGGGAGACCGGTGACCCGCGCGGGCACCCGGCGACCGCGCGTCCGGGATCCGTACGGCCTGTTGCCCGACGCCTCGTGGCTGGCGCCCGGCCTGTCCGCCCTCGGCCTCCTGGTCGTGGCGGTGCTCACGCTCAATTTGCTCGGCGGGTCCATCCCGTTCGTCACCGGATCGGGGAGCGGTGGCGGTGGGGCGAACCGGACCGCCGCGCCGTCGAACGTCGTCGTCGTCCCGCCGGTCACGTTCCCGGGGTCCATCGTCTATGCCAAGGCCGGGAACATCTGGGTGCAGCACGGCCAGGATGTCCGCCAGCTGACCACCGGGGGCCGCGACTCCATGCCCTCGTGGTCGCCGGACGGGACGGCTGTGTACTTCATCCGGACGACCGATGCCCAGGGCCTGTGGCCCGCGCAGGGCGTCGACCGCCACTACCAGGAATCGGTGCCGGCCATCATGCGCGTCGACGCCAACGGCACAGGTGCCCCGGAGACCGTGCTGACGGGCACGATCCAGGCCGGCAGTCGATCGTGGTTCTCGTGGATCCGCCAGCCGGTGCTGTCTCCCGACGGGCAAACCGTCGCGATGGTCTCCGACGGGCCCGATCCGACCCGGAGCGATGTCGTGCTGCAGTTCTACGACCTCGTGACGAAGAAGCGGACGGTCCCCGCGGCACCGGAATCGGCCCCGCTCGGCCACCAGGACCCGGCCTGGCGCGCCGATGGCAGGTTCCTCCTGTTCGTCAGGAACGGGCGCGACGCGGCACGGGGCGCGCCGGAGATCGTTCGCTGGGACATCGCCAACAAGAAGGCGACGCAGCTGACCGGTCCGGGCTACCTCGAGCCGTCGTATTCGCCCGACGGCGCGTACATCGCGGCGACCCGGACGACGAGCTTCGGCAACGACGTCGTGATCCTCGAGGCGGCGCACGGCCGCGAGCTGCTCCGCGTGACGACGGACGGCCGGTCATGGGCGCCCGTCTGGTCACCCGCCGGCGACGCCATCGCCTTCCTCCACATCGAGGGCCAGATCGTTGACCTCAAGCTGGCCAGGCTCGCCGGTCCCGGTCCCGACTGGACCGTGACCGACACGATCGACCTGACCCAGGTCTCCGGGCTGGACGGGGGCTCCCGGCCCGCCTGGTACATCCCACCGGACGAGCTGCCGGCGACGCCGCCACCGACGACTGCCCCCGACACATCCGCCGGCGCGTCGGTGGCGCCATGACGCGCAACTATCTCGACCGGCTTGCCGCCCGCTCGGCGGCCGTCGGCAGCGTTCTGTGCGTCGGGTTCGACCCCGATCCGGCGACGGTTCCGGAGGGTTTCTCGCGCGACCTCCGCGGGGTCGAGGCGTTCACGCGGCTCCTGGCCGCGGCCGTGACGCCGTACGCGGCCGCGGTCAAGCCCAACCTCGCCTTCTTCGAGGCCTTCGGGTCCGACGGGCTCGCGGTCCTCGAGCGGATCCGTGCGAGCCTGCCGCCCGATCTCCCGGTCGTCCTCGACGGCAAGCGCGGCGACATCGGCAACACGGTCGCCCGCCAGGCCGTGGCGCTGTTCGACCGGCTCGGGGCCGACGCGGTCACGGTCAACCCGTACCTCGGGAGCGAGGCGGTGATGCCCCTGCTCAGCCGCGCCGACCGGTTCGCCTACGTCCTGTGCCGGACGACCAACCGGGGCGCCGGAGAGCTCCAGGGGCTCGTCGTGGCGGCCGACCCCGAGATCGATGCGCCGGCGGAACCGCTCTACCTGCGGGTGGCCAGGCGCGCGCGCGGGTGGGGTCCGGGCGGCACGGTCGGCCTGGTCGCCGCGGCCACCGCGCCCGCCGAGCTCGCGGCAATCCGGGCCGCGGCGCCAGGTCTCCCGCTCCTCGTCCCGGGCATCGGGGCGCAGGGCGGGCAGCTCGATCCGGTGCTCGCACACGGCCCGGCGACGGCCGATCCTGGTGGCGGCCGGCCGGGTTGCGGGCTGCTCGTCAACGTGTCGCGGGCGATCGTCGACGGCGCGGTTTCGAGCCCGACACCGGGGCGCGCGACCGACCTCGGGGAGGCCCTTGCGGCCGCCGCCGCCGACTGGGCGTCGAGACTCCCTGTGCTACCCTAGCCCGCGCAAACGGACCCGCCGCGCACCCCAGGCGCATCCGGCGGGTCGACGTCCGTCAGGAGCAACCAACGACCATGC
>JACQEF010000357.1 GCA_016200745.1 Chloroflexota bacterium
ATGTCGGCCGTGGCAGTGCCGAACCGGATCAGGTCCTCGACCGTGTACGGCTTGGCCGAGAACTTGCGGATCGTGATCACCGGTCCCACCAGCGACAGGGGCGGGATCACGCAGTTGACCCGCGAGCCGTCGGGCAGGCGAGCGTCAACGCGCGGGCTCGACTCGTCGATCCGCCGCCCGATCGGGGTGATGATCCGGTCGATGATCCGCCGGACGTGCTCGTTGCTCTGGAACGCGGCGTCGACTCGGACGATCGTGCCGCCCCGCTCGATGTAGACGTGATCCGGTCCGTTGACCATGACCTCGGTGATCGAATCGTCCATCAGCAGCGGTTCGAGCGGCCCGAGGCCGGTCACCTCGTCGATCATCTCCTCGACCAGGCGGATCCGTTCGTCGCGGGTCACGGCGAACTCGTTCACGGCGAGCACGCGGTCGACGATGCCCTCGATCTTGGCGCGGACGTCGGCGGCGTTCTTGACGTCGAGCTTCGGATCGAAGGCGCCGATGGTCTCCTCGACCAGCCGCAGCCGGATGCCGCGGAGCATCTCCTCGCGGGCGGGGTTGCGCGGCGCTTCGGGACGTGCCGGAACCAGCGCGCGGTCCGGACTCCTGGTCCGGGTGCGCCCGCCTGCATCGGCGTTCTCGGCCTGTTCGGCTTGGTGTTGCGCCCTCTCGACCCGTTGGCTCAGGGACACGGGCAATACCCCGGCAGCAAAGCGATTGGTCTGGTGCGATTATCGCGCCAGACGCGCCGAAGCGACGTTGGGCTCGGTATACCGTGCCAGTCAAGAGGCCGAAGTCGCCGATGGCCCTGGCCGGCTCGCCGCACAACATCACCTGGGGTGCCGGCGCGACCCTGACCGCGCGCCCGGGCAGCGTCCTGACGCCACCCGCGCGCTACCGCGTTCGCTGACGCCCGAGGGCGATCCCTCGAGCCCGCGCGTATGCCACGTCCGGTCCGACCCGTCGTGATCGCCCCGACAAGCGTGGTGACGTTCGGACCCGCCAGTTCGGTCGGGACGGCTCTGAGCCACCGAGCGGGCGGGTCTATCCTTGCCCCCGACACATCGGAGGCGTGGATGTTCGGTGGGGGATGGTTCGGGATGATCGGCCCACGCCTGCCCGTGCCGCTGAAGCCGTTCGCGGTCGCATTCGCTGCGATGGTGCTGGCCGGTGTGGCGTCACTCTCCGGGCCCGTTGCCCCGACGCCCGTCCTCGCCCAGTCCGTTCCGCGCCTGGCCAGCCAGGTCACCGACGAGTCCGGGGTCGTCGGCGGACGCTCGGCCGACATCGGCAGCGCGCTGGACAGGCTGCTCCAGACCCGTGGCGTCCAGCTGTTCGTCGCGTTCGTCCCGACCACGGGCGGCGACGTGCCGCAGTCGTTCGCGCAGGCCACCTTCGAGCAGAACGGCCTCGGTGGCAACGACATGCTGCTGCTGGTCGCCACCGAAGACCGTCGCTATGCCTGGTGGGAGAACGGCGCCGTGCCGTCGCTCGGCTCGAACGAGATCGACCAGCTGTTGAGCCGCACCGTCGACCCGCGCTTCCGGGCCGGCGACTACCCGGGCGGGGTGATCGATTTCGCCGACGGGCTCGCCGCGGCGCTGGGCGGCGCCGTCCCGGTCACCGCCGCCCCGGGCCCGACGACGGCGCCGCTCACCACAGCGCCCGGCGGTGCCGTCTCCGAGCCGGCCCGCGACGCCGGGCCGTGGCCGGGGATCCTGGCCGGGGTCGTCCTGCTCCTCGCCGGTGCCACCCTCCTGTGGGCCTGGTGGCGGCAGCGCCGGCTTCGTCGGTTGACCGCCGAGGAGCGCGATCGCCGGACGGGCGAGCTCGCCCGCCAGGCCAACGCCCTGCTGATCGCGGCCGACGACGCCGTCCGGGACGGCCAGCAGGAGCTCGGGTTCGCCGAGGCCGAGTTCGATGCGGCCGACGTCGATCCGCTGCGGGCCGCCCTGACCGCGGCCCGGGCCGAGCTGACGGCCGCCTTCACCGTCCGCCAGCGGCTGGACGACGACGTCCCCGAGGATCCCGAGACACGCGAGCGGATGCTCTCCGAGATCGTGGATCGGGCGACGCGCCTCAAGGCCATGCTGGACGAGCAGCATCAGCGCCTGGCTGCCCTCCGCAACCAGGAAGCGCAGGCGCCGCAGGCACTGGCCGCCCTCCCGGACCGGGTCGCGGCGCTCGAGACCCGCCTGCCGGCCACCGCGGCGACGGTCGAGCGTCTGGCCGCCTATGCCCCCGCCGAGACGCAGCCGGTCAAGGGCAACGTGGAGGAGGCGAGGAAGCGGATCGCGGCCGCGTCCGGCGAGATCGAGCGTGGCCAGGCGTCCCTGCGCGCGACGCCGCCCGATGCCAGGACCGCCGCCCGGTCCGTGCAGCGGGTGCAGCGGGTCCTCGTCGAGGTGGTCGGGTTGCTGGACGCGGTCGATCGCCTGGCCGCGACGCTCGACGACGCGCAACGCCGGCTCGGCGATGAGATCGCCGCCGCGGAATCGGACCTGACCGCGGCGCTCGACGCGGACCAGCGATCGCCAGGCGGTCCCGAGATCGCAGCCCGCCTGGCCGAGGCGAAGACCCTGCTCGCCCGGGCGAAAGCCCAGGCTGCGGCACCCACCCCGGCCGTCCTGGCGGCGCTCAGGGACGCCCAGCAGGCGAACGCCACGGCGGATGAGGCACTCGCTTCCGTTCGCCAGGCCGAGGAGCGGCGCGCCCGCGAACGAGCGGCCCTGGACGCAGCGCTGCGGACCGCGGACGCGAGCGTGGCCCGGGCACAGGACTTCGTGACGACACGCCGCCAGGGCGTCGACCGGGAGGCGCGGACCCGGCTCGCCGAGGCGGAGCGCCATCTCGAGCTGGCGAAGGCGC
>JACQEF010000063.1 GCA_016200745.1 Chloroflexota bacterium
CTGGTCGCGCTGCTCCGGGCCGGCTTCCGGCTCGAATCCTTCCCCGTCCTGCTCTGCTGGGACCGCCCCTACGCCGACTTCTCCCGCTACCTCCCGAGCTCGCCCGGGCTGCTGTGACGCTCGGGCCGCGTGGCGCCGGGCCGTTCCGGGCCCCGACTGCGTTCGCCGCGGCAGCCGTTTGCCGCCCCAAAGGGGCGGTGGTAGGTTACGTCGGACGTGGCTCCCCCTGCCGTGCCCGCGGACGGAGTCCAACCGAACTCGCCAGACGGCGGGCCGTTCAGGCCAGTTTCGACCGCGGAGCCAAACGTGACCATCGCCCCCGCCCCGCGCCAGGTGCGCTCCATCCGTAGCCGCGTGCTCGGCCGCGACCGCGATCAGGCCAAGCCGGACCGGCCGGTCCTCGTCCTCCATGACGTCACCAAGCAGTATCCCAACGGGAAGCTCGCCCTGCGCGAGGTCGACCTGGTCATCCCCGAGGGCGACTTCGTCTTCCTGGTGGGACCCTCCGGTGCCGGCAAGTCCACGCTCATCAAGCTGCTCATCCGCGACGAGCTGCCGACCCGCGGCGAGGTCGTCCTCGACGGCCAGGACCTGGCACACCTGCCACGCCGCCAGGTGCCGCGGATGCGGCGCAAGATCGGGATCATCTTCCAGGACTTCAAGCTGCTCCCGACCAAGACGGTCTGGGAGAACGTCGCTTTCGCGCTCGAGGTGACCGGCACGTCACGCGGCCAGATCCGGCCGGCAGTCGATCGCGTGCTGGCCCTGGTCGGGCTCACCGAACAGGCCGAGCAGGTACCGTCGCAGCTCTCGGGTGGCGAGCAGCAGCGGACGGCGATCGCCCGCGCCCTGGTCCACGACCCCCGCCTGATCATCGCCGACGAGCCGACCGGCAACCTCGACCCGCTGATCAGCTGGGAGATCATCCAGCTCCTGCTTCGAATCAACGAGCTCGGCGTGACCGTGATGATGGCGACCCACAACGCCCAGGTCGTGACCGCGCTGCGAAAGCGGGTCGTGGCGCTCGAAGAGGGCCGGGTCATCCGCGACGAGGTCGGTGGCGCCTACCACCGCGAGGACTGACCCCTGTTCTCGTTCATCCTCTTCAGCCTGACGCGCGCCTGGCAGGGCTTCTGGCGCAACGCGGTCATGAGCCTCGCGGCGACGGCCACGATGGTCCTGATGCTGCTCTTGCTGGCCGGCTTCTGGATCATCCAGACCGGGCTGCTCGCCGGGTTGCAGTTCACCGAGCAGAAGGTCGAGGTCGTCGGCTATCTCGAGACCACCGCGACCGCGACCCAGATCGCGACGCTGCAATCCGAGATCGCCAAGATGCCCGAGGTGTCGAACGTCACCTACGTCGACCGCGACACCGCGCTCCAGCGGTTCCGCGCATCGATGGCGGCGCAGGGTCGCGAAGACCTGACCCAGTACCTCGACTCGAACCCGCTCTACGGCAGCCTCGAGGTCAAGCTGGTCGATCCCACCAACTTCGGGACCGTCGGCGACGCGCTGCGCGCCGACCCGATCGTGCGCAACGTGATCAACATCGAGGACCTCGTCCAGCGCGTGCTGACGGTCACCGACGTCCTGCGGACGGCCGGCACGGTCGTACTGGTGATCGTCGCGATCATCGTGCTGTTCATCATCGTCAACACCATCCGCCTGGCGGTCGTCGCCCGCGCCGAGGAGATCGAGATCATGCGGCTGGTCGGCGCGTCGGACTCGTTCATCCGCTGGCCGTTCGTGTTCGATGGCGCCATGGTCGGGCTGTTCGGATCGCTCCTGACGCTCGGGATCCTGGCCGCCGCGGCGGACCCGATCAGCGGCTTCATGGCGGACTTCTTCCGGGTCCTGCCGCTCCAGTTCGGTTCGCTGACCCGCGACCTCGTCGCGCTCGTGCTGGGCGCCGGCGTGGGTCTCGGCGTGCTCGGCTCGTGGCTGTCGGTACGAACGTACCTGATCCGCTGAGATCGCGGAAACCCCGATCGTCGTCCCTGTCGTCGCCGGCGGGCCGGTGTACCCTGATCGCCCGCCGTCACCCCGCGACGCCGTCCATCCCTGTCCCTGCCAGCACCAACGATGGGCCGCCAGGCCGCGGCCGAGCCCGGCACGCCGGTCTCGGCGGCCGAAGCCTTCCAGCCCTTCTGGGATGCCTACCACACGGTCACGGATCGCTACGCGGGCGAGCCGGTCGATCGGAACACCCTGATCCAGGGCGCCATCCGCGGCATGATTGCCGCCCTCGGCGATCCGTACTCCACGTACCTCACCTCGGAGGAGTACCGCAAGAGCCTGCAGGGGATCAGCGGCCAGTTCGAAGGGATCGGGGCCGAGATCGCCACGCAGGCCGGCGACGGGACGCAGGGCTGCACGCCCCTCGGTCCCGATTGCCACCTGCTCGTCACCGCGGCGCTGGCGGATTCGCCGGCCGAGCGGGCGGGCCTGAAGTCCGGCGATCTCGTGCTCGAGACCGATGGAACGTCGCTCGACGGGCTGACCGTGGACGGAGCGCGCGACCGGATCCGCGGACCAAAAGGGACCGTCGTGACGCTCACGATCCGAAGGGGCACGGCCGAGCCGTTCACCGTGTCGATCACCCGCGACGTCGTGCAGGAGCGTGAGGTCACCACCAAGGTGCTCGCCGGCGGGACGGTCGGCTACGTCCGGCTGGCCGGCTTCTCAGATGCCGCCGCGATCCAGCTGACGGAAGCGCTGGCCGCGCAGGTCAAGGCCGGGCGGACCAGGCTCATCCTCGACCTTCGCGGGAACCCGGGCGGGTACGTGACGGCGGCCCGGACCGTCGCGAGCCAGTTCATCGGCTCGGGCGTGATCTTCTGGGAGCAGGACGCCCAGGGCAACCAGGTGGCGACCGAGGCGATGCCGGGCGGCGTGGCCACGGACCCGAAGCTCAGGGTCGTCGCCCTGATCGACGGCGGCACCGCCTCGGCCAGCGAGATCGTGGCCGGGGCCCTCCAGGACAGCGGGCGGGCGACGCTGGTCGGCCAGCAGTCGTTCGGCAAGGGGACGGTCCAGCAGTGGCAGGAGCTGACCGGCGAGGGCGGTGCATTCAAGCTGACCATCGCGCGTTGGCTGACCCCCGACAAGCGGTGGATCAACAAGGTTGGCCTGACGCCGAACGTCATGGTCACGCTCCCGGATCCGATCCCGGCGGGATCCGACCCCATCCTCGACAAGGGCCTCGAGGTGCTCGGCGCTTCGGCCCAGGGCGACCGCCTCCGCGACGCGGCCTGACGCCGGATCGCGCTCTTGCGCTCCCCAGACGCATCGGGTACGGTTCGAGGGAACGAAAGGAGGTGATGTGCAGTGATCGACAGTACGCGTAGCTGCACCACCTCGCAGGAGATGGCCGTTTAGTCGGACACCCCTGTGGGTGGTAAAGCACTCGGACGCCGGCCCGCATCGGGCCGGCGTTCGTGCGTTCCGGCGCCATACTGCTGCAGAGTTCGAGGAGCCCAGCCATGGCCGACGAGACGACGGTCGCCCTCAACCGAAGAGCCCGGCATGACTTCACGATCGACGAGACGTTCGAGGCGGGCATCGTCCTGACCGGCACCGAGATCAAGTCGATCCGTGCGGGCAAGGCCAACCTGAGCGCCGCCTACGCTCGCGTCGAGCACGGCGAGGCGTGGCTGGTGGCGGCCCATATCGCCCCGTTCGAGGGCGGCAACCGCTACAACCACGAGCCCAAGCGGACGCGCAAGCTGCTCCTCCATCGGTCCGAGATCGACGAGCTCCTCGGGCGCACGAAGGCCAAGGGCCAGACCATCGTGCCGTTGCGGCTCTACATCAACGAGAAGGGCCGGGCCAAGATCGAGCTCGCCCTGGCGCGCGGCAAGCAGCTCCACGACCGGCGGCGAGACATCGCCGACCGCGACGCGAAGCGCGACGTGGCACGGGAGCTGGCCGACTCGCGTCGGGGGCGCTGACGCGGTGGCCGCGATCCCGGATCGGCTGCGGCTCGGTCCCGTCATCTCCGCGGTCGACGCCCACGCGGCCGGGGAACCCGGGCGGGTGATCGTCGGTGGCGTCGAGGACGTCCCCGGCGCGACGATC
The DNA here is from genome assembly GCA_016200745.1 of Chloroflexota bacterium. Lineage (GTDB taxonomy): Bacteria > Chloroflexota > Limnocylindria > Limnocylindrales > CSP1-4 > SPCO01. The sequence goes on from JACQEF010000063.1 coordinate 4,078, forward strand.
TTCGACAAGATGGCATGGCTCCAGGCACACCGCGACGACCTGCGGCTGCGGATGCTGCGCGAGCCGCGCGGTTACCCGGCCCAGAACTGCAACCTGCTCCTGCCGCCAACCGACCCGACTGCCGACGCCGGCTACGTGATCATGGAGCAGGTCGAGTACCCGGGCATGTCCGGCACCAACACGATGTGCGTGGTGACCGTCCTGCTCGAGACCGGGATCCTGCCGATGGTCGAGCCAGTCACCGAGCTCACCCTCGAGGCGCCCGCCGGGATCATCCGGGTCACGGCCGACTGCGTGAACGGCAAGGTCACGGGCGTGACGTTCCGCAACGTGCCGGCGTTCGCGACGCATCTCGACGCGCGGGTCGAGGTGCCCCATCTGGGCACCGTCCCGGTCGACGTCGCGTATGGCGGGATGTTCTACGTGATCGCCGACGCCGAGGGCTTCGGGCTCCGCCTGACGCCGGACGAGGGCGCCGACATCGTCCGGATCAGCGAAATGATCAAGGCCGCGGCCGCCGACCAGCTGCCCGTCGTCCATCCCGACCAGCCGGGGTTTGCCGGGATCACGATCGCCCAGCTGTCCGGACCACCCCACGACCCGGCCAACGACGCTCGGAACGTGGTCACGGTCTCGACCGGCACGCTGGACTGGGACCACCCGGCGACCTGGACGGGCGCGATCGACCGGTCGCCGTGCGGCACCGGGACTTCGGCTCGGATGGCGGTGCTCCACGCGAAGGGCCGTCTGCGGGTCGGGGACACGTTTCGGCACGAAGGCATCCTCGGGACGGTGTTCACCGGGCGGGTGCTGGAGGAGACCGCCGTCGGGCCGTACCGGGCGATCGTCCCGTCGATCACCGGTCAGGCCTGGATCACCGGGTTCGCGAGCTACGTGGTCGACCCCGCCGACCCGTTCCCGGACGGGTTCACGGTCGGGGACATCTGGTGAAAGCCGGGTTCCTCGTCACGACCGGGGATCCCTTGACGGCCGCCGAGCTCGCGTCCGAGGCGGAGGCGGCAGGCTGGGACGGTGTCTTCTACTGGGACGGCGTGGCGATCCCGGACGTCGAGATCTACGACCCGTGGGTGGTCATGGCCGGCATGGCCATGCGAACCGAACGGGTCCGGCTCGGAGCCATCGTGACCCCGCCGTCGCGACGACGGCCGTGGAAGCTCGCCCGGGAGACGATGACGCTCGATCGGCTGTCCAACGGCCGGCTGGTCCTGCCGGTCGGTCTCGGAGCCCTCGACGACGGCGCGTTCGGGAACGTCGGCGAGCCGACGGAGGCCAGAATCCGGGCCGAGCTGCTCGACGAGTCGCTCGCCATCCTCGAGGGGCTGTGGAGCGGCGAGGCCTACGGGCACGAGGGTCGCCACTATCGGTTCGGCCCGATGACCTTCCGCCCCACGCCGGTCCAGCGGCCGCGGATCCCGGTCTGGGTGGTGGGCGCGTGGCCGATCGAGCGGTCCGTTCGGCGCGCGCTTCGGTTCGACGGGGTCCTCCCGCAGACGAGCGATCCGGCCCAGATCCGGGCCCTCGCGGCGTTCATCGCCGAGCGGCGCCCATCCGCACCGGGCGATCGGCCGTTCGAGATCGTCGTCGAAGGGACGACGCCGCTCGAGGCGGCACGGGCGTCGGCCGCGGTCCGACCGCTGGCTGAGGCAGGCGCGACCTGGTGGATCGAATCCGACTGGACGGGCGCCACCGTCGATTCGCTCCGACGGCGGATCGAGGCGGGACCGCCGATCGCGGACGACGATCGCTGACGGTCAGCGCAGCCAGTAGCGCCGGTTGAGCGGCAGGTCCGCGGCCGGCTCGACCGCGAGCGGTCGCCCGGCCAGGGTGACGCGACCGTCCCCTGGATCGACCTCGACCGGGAGCGTCGCGCGGTTGCGCGCGAACGCGGCGCGGGTGAGGCCACGTGTCCGCGCGACCGCCGCGATCTCGCGTCCACCGGCGGCGAGCCGCCCGGCGACGGCGGGGCTGCCTGCCGCGCGCCCCGACACGAACGTCACGGACAGCCGCCGCGCCACCGCCCCGGCGCCGCCCCAGTCCGGCCGGTACCGCGTGGGCTCGGCGCGTTCCACGGTCGCGTTGCCCTCGCCGAGCGGCGCCCAGGCCGGGTAGCCGGATTTGAGGACCAGCTCGGGCTTGACCCCGAACCAGGCCGGCTTCCAGAGCACGATGTCGGCCAGGCGCCCAGCCGTCAGCGATCCCACGTGGGCAGCGATCCCGTGGGCGATCGCCGGCTCGATCGTGACCTTGGCCAGGTAGCGGAGGACGCGGTCGGTCGAATCGAACGGATCGTCCGGGTCGGCCGGCAGCGCGGGATGGCCGGCGCCCGCCGGCGACGACCGCCAGGCGCGCATGACGTGGGCGAGCTGGATCGTGCGGCGGAACGTCTCCATGATCCGGCCCATCCCCTGCGAATCGGAGTTCACGATCCCGATGCCGCCGAGTTCGTGGAGCGGACCCTCCGCGGCCATCGTCGCCGGATGGACGCGTTCGCGGATGAGCGCCAGGTCGTCGGGGATCCCGAAGGACGCGCCGTGGTTGAGCACGATCATCGGCAGGCCCTCGGCCACCGCGTTCACCCCGAACGGGATCGTTGGCGTCGTCGACGAGCACAGGATGTTCGGCTCGCGCACCAGGCCGAGCAGGTCGGGGACGTGCCCGCCACCCGTCCCTTCGACGTGATAGGCGTGGACCGTTCGCCCGGCGATGGCGGCGACCGTGTCCTCGAGCTCGGCCGATTCGTGGAGCCCGTCGGTGTGGAGCGAGACCGACACGTCGTGGACGTCGGCGAAGCGCAGGAGGTGATCGATCAGCTCGGGGTGTGCGCCGTAGTCCTCGTGGATCTTGAAGCCGCACGCACCGGCGTCCAGGAGCGCCTCGAGGGGTCCGTCGTCCTCGGATCGCGCGCCGGCCTGGAGCCCGACGTTGACCGGCCAGTCGGCAAGCCCGAGCAGGGTCCGCTCCATTTCCCAGGGCGGCTCCTCGAACCCGGCGGTGATGAGCGTCGTCACGCCTCCCGACAGCGCGGCCGGCAGGAGCTGCGGGCTGATGGCGTGGACGTGACTGTCGACGGCGCCGGGGGTGGCGATGAGCCCGTAGCCCATGATCGGTTTCGTGTGCGGCCCGATCGGCAGGTCGATGCCGTCGCTGATCGCGCCATTCCCGG
>JACQEF010000358.1 GCA_016200745.1 Chloroflexota bacterium
CCCTGGTGGATCATGATCCGGCTGTTCGGGAGCGCGTACCGCTTGCCCTTGGCGCCCGCGGCCAGGAGGACCCCCGCCATCGACGCGGCCATGCCGATGCAGATGGTGCTGACCGGCGCGCGCAGGTATTGCATGGTGTCGTAGATGGCCAGGCCGGAGTTGACCACGCCGCCCGGCGAGTTGATGTACAGGCTGATGTCCTTCTCCGGGTCCTCGGAATCGAGGAACAGGAGCTGGGCGATGATCAGGTTCGCCAGGTGATCCTCGATCGCGTCGCCGAGGAAGACGATCCGCTCCTTCAGCAGCCGGGAGTAGATGTCGTAGGCGCGCTCCCCCCGGCTGGAGGACTCGATGACCATCGGAACGAGCATGCTTGGAACTCCTGGTGTGCGATGTGCGGCGTGGTGGCGTTGGCCGGTCGCGATCAGCCCGCGGGCGCCGGTGCGTCCTCGAGAATCGCCTCCGGCTCGGTGACTCCGACGGTGGCGTCGGCGGCCGCTTGATCCCCTTCCGTGGCCGAACCCGGCCGGTCCTCGAGGTGTGGCAGCGCCGGATGCTCCGGGTGCGCCGCCAGCCACTCGTCGACCAGACCCTCGACGACCCGGGTCCGCCGGAGCGTGCTCCGGATGTACGAGCGCACTCGTCGTGCATCACCTCGACCTCCTGCTCCACGAGGATCTCGGGCAGGTCGAGCGTGGCGTTGGCGACGGCGTAGTCGATGATCCGGTCGGCGAACGTGTGACGCGCACGGTCGAGGGCGTTGCGCTGGAGGCGCGTCCGGACGTCGGCCCGCAGGGCGGCGACATCCGCGAAGTCGCCGAGGGTCTTGACGAAGTCGTCGTCGAGCTCCGGCTGCACCTTCTCGCGAAGCTCACGGAGCTCGACCTCGAAATGCGCCGGCTTCCCGGCGAGCTCGGTCTCCGGGTAGTCGTCTGGAAAGGTGATGTCGAAGCCCTTCCTGCCGCCGACTTCGAGCCCGACCAGGTTGGCCTCGAAGCCCGGGATCAGACGCTCCTGTCCCAGGATCAGCGGCATCCGCTCGGAGCTGCCGCCCTCGAACGGCTCGCCGTCGCGCGTCCCGGTGAACGAGATGACCGCGTAATCGCCGTCGCGGGCGCCACGGTCTTCGACGGCCGCGAGGGTCGCGTTCTGGTCGCGCAGCTCCTCGATGACCTGGTCGACCTTGGCGTCGTCGATCGTGTCGATCTCGGGCCGGAAGTTGAACTGCTTGTAGTCGCCGAGGGCGACCTCCGGACGGACCTGGACGGTCGCCTTGAACACGAGGGGCTTGCCCTCCTCGGCCTGGACGACCTCGACGTCGGCGTTGGCCAACGGCAGGATGTCCTGTTCGACGAGCGCCTGGCGGTACGAGCGCTCGACGAGATGCTCGACCGCGTCGTCGACGACGGCGCCGGGCCCGAGGTGGCGCTCGAGGAGGGGCCGCGGCGCCTTGCCCGGGCGGAACCCGGGGACGCGCGTGCGCTGCGACAGGTGACGGACCGACTCGCCGATGGCCCGGGTCAGCTCTTCGGGTGGCAGCTCGATCTCGAGCACGATGGTGGAGTTGGGAGCGGGGGTGGAGGTGATCTGCATCGCCCGCGAAGTATAGGGCCGGGTGCCTGACCGGGCCGGAGCCGTGGGCGTGCCCGGCCTGGTTCACGCGTGGTAGGCGAGAGAGGGGTCGAACCTCCACGCCGCTTTCGCGGCACCGGCTCCTAAGGCCGGCGCGTCTGCCGTTCCGCCACTCGCCCGTGCCGGGAGTCTAGCGCGCGAATCCGGGCCGTGATCCTCGGAGGCCGGCGACTTCCGGCCGACATCACAGGAGGCCGGTCCCGCGACCGGCCTCCTGCCTGCACGCCCTGGAAGGGCTAGCTGTTGCTGGGGAACACCAGGCTGAGCGCCGCCCGGCGGCCTGGCTCCGGCCAGCGGACCGTGACCTCCTTCTGGCGCGTGAAGAAGCGGAGGCCGTCCTCGCCGCGCATCGGGAGGTCGCCGAGCGCCGATTCCTTGGCGCCGCTGAAGCTGAGGTATCCGGCCGGGACCGGGATCGGCACGTTGACACCGATCATCGGCACCTCGACCTCGAGCTGGTATCGGCGGGCCGCGCCGCCGTCGGTCGTGAAGATGGCCGTGCCGTTCGCGTACTTGTGCGAGTTGACCAGGTTGATCGCCTCGTCGTACGTGGCCACCCGGACGATCCCGAGGACCGGCCCGAAGATCTCCTCGTTGTAGATGTCCATGCCCGGCTGGACGTGGTCGAACAGCGAGACCCCGAGGTAGAACCCGTCGGGATGCTCGGGATGGACGAACGGCCGCCCGTCGACGACGAGCTCCGCGCCCTCCTCCACGCCGCGGTCGATCCACTTGATGATCGACTCGCGGTGCTCCTTCGTGTAGATCGGCCCCATGTCGACGCCCGGCTCCATGCCGGGGCCGACCTTCAGGCCGGCGATCCGCTCGAGCATCATCGGGCGCAGCTTGTCGGCGGTGTCGCCCACGGCGATGAGCAGCGTCTGGGCCATGCACCGCTCGCCGGCCGAGCCGTAGCCCGAGGCCACGGCCGCGTCGGCGGTCATCTCGAGGTCCGCGTCGGGCAGGACGACCATCGCGTTCTTGGCGCTGGTGAACGCGCCGACGCGCTTGCCGCGCTTGGTGCCCTCTTCGTACACGTAGCGCCCGACGGCCGTCGAGCCCACGAACTGGATGGCCTTGATGTCGGGGTGCTCGACGATCGCGGCGACGGCCTCGCGGCCACCGTAGACGACGCTGAGGATGCCGTCCGGCAGCCCGGCTTCCCTCCACAGCTCGGCCTGGAGCTGGGTGGCGCCCGGCGTGTGCGACGACGGCTTGAGGATGACCGCGTTGCCAGCCGCGAGCGCGATCGGCAGGATCCACATCGGGACCATGACCGGGAAGTTGAACGGCGTGATCGCGGCGACGACGCCGAGCGGCTGGCGCAGCGTCACGGCGTCGACGCCCGAAGCCACGTTCGGCGTGTTCATGCCGGCCAGGTGCACCGGCAGGCCGCAGGCATATTCCACGGTTTCGATGCCACGGGTGACGCCGACGAACGCGTCGGCGAACGTCTTGCCGTGGTCGCGGACGATGAGGGCGGCGAGCTCCTCGCGGCGCTTCCAGGCCAGCTCGCGGAACGCGAACAGCACCTGGCTGCGGGCGATGAGCGGCATGTCGCGCCAGGCCGGGAAGGCGGCCTTGGCCGCCTCGACGGCTCGGTCGATCTCGGGCTTGCCGCCGCGCGGCACGCGGGCGATGACCTCGCCGGTGGCCGGATTGAAGACCGGGCCGGTGTGCTCGGGCAGGACCTCGACCGGCATGCCGCCGATCCAGTGCGAAAGAACGGGAACGGGCTGTCCGCCGGTCTCGACCGGGCGGGTTTCGATGGTCACGGAAACCTCCTTCGACGCGCGGCCGGTTGCGACGATCGACGCGGCGGCCGCCGGCCGCGTCACCGCTGTGGTGTCGACTTCAGTGGACGGTCGCCGGTCCCTCCAGCTCGACCATCTGGATGCAGCCCTCGACCGGGCAGACGTACTGGCACAGGTGGCAGCCCACGCAGTAGTCGCCCTCGACGTGCAGCTTCGTGCTCCCGTTGGTCCCCTCCAGGCGGATGGCCTGGTGGGCGCCGTCGTTGCACGCCGTGTAGCACAGGTTGCAGTTGATGCAGCGGGTCTCGTCGATCTGGGCGAGGAGCCGGAACGACTGGTCGAGGTGACCCCAATCCGTCAGTGTCGGCAGCGCACGGCCGACCAGCTCGGCCGGGCTGTGGAGACCCTTGGCGCGAAGGTAGGTCGACAGGCCGTCGACGAGGTCGTCGATCATCCGGAAGCCGAAGTGCATCACGCTCGTGCCGACCTGCACCGTGGTGGCGCCGACGAGCAGGAACTCGACCGCGTCGTGCCAGTCCGCCACGCCGCCGATGCCGGATACCGGGAGCCGGACGTCCGGATCGGACGCGACCGCCGACACCATGTTCAGGGCGATCGGCTTGACCGCCGGGCCCGAGTAGCCGCCATGGCTGCCCTTGCCACGGACGTCGGGGACCGGCGCCCAGCTGTCGAGGTCCACGCCGATGAGCGAGCTGATCGTGTTGATCAGGGCGATCCCGTCGGCCCTCGCCGCCCGCGCCGCCCGTGCCGGCTTGCGGATGTCGGTCACGTTGGGCGTCAGCTTCACGAGCACGGGGACGGTCGCCTTCTCCATCACCCATTCGGTGATCATCTGGACGTACTCGGGGACCTGGCCGACCGCGGCACCCATCCCCCGCTCGCTCATGCCGTGCGGGCAGCCGAAGTTGAGCTCGATACCGTCGGCGCCCGTGTCGTTGACCCGCTTGACGTAGTCGTACCAGGTCTCGGGTTTCGCCTCGACCATCAGCGAGACGACGACGGCCTGGTTGGGATAGCGCCGCTTGACGTCGGCGATCTCGGCCAGGTTGACCTCGACCGGGCGGTCGCTGATGAGCTCGATGTTGGAAAGGCCGACGATCCGCCGGCCGCCCAGGTCGAGCGCCCCGAGCCGCGACGTGACGTTCCGGATCGGCTCGCCGATCGTCTTCCAGACCACCCCGCCCCAGCCCGCGTCGAAGGCGCGGGCGACCATCTCGCCCGTGTTCGAGATCGGGCAGCTCGCCAGCCAGAACGGGTTCGGGCTGCGGATACCGGCGAGATCGGTGAACAGGTCCACGCCGGGAACTGTGGCGTCGGTCGGGCGGATGGACACGATCCGCGAGTCGAGGCCGAACGCGTCGACGATCGAGCGCGCGGCCAGCTTGCCGGCCTGGACGGCGTTGACGACCTCGGCGCCGCCACTGGTGATGTCGCCGATCGCCCAGACCTTCGGATTGGTGGTGCGTCCCGTCGACGGATCGACGACGGCGACCCCGTCCCGGACGTCGATGCCGAGCGAGGCGAGCAGCCCGGACGGTGCCGCCTGCCCCACCGCGCGGACGACCGTGTCGAGGGCGATGTCGAAGCGCGAGCCCTCGACCCGTTCCGGTCGCCGCCGGCCGGA
>JACQEF010000064.1 GCA_016200745.1 Chloroflexota bacterium
GCCTCCCGTGGACTGCCTCAGTACCTGAAATTATTTGTCCTCTTACCTTGGCGCCATTGACGCAAGGTTGTGCCGGGTTTCAACATGCGTCTTAATCTGTAAGGGGAATCGGGAGAGGCCGTTTGCTGCCTCTCGTGAGAGGGGATCGATTGATGCGGGGCACCATATCGAGCGCTCGTCCGGCGCTTTGGCAAATGCTTTTGGCGACGTCAATGCTGACCGGTGTGACACCGGCCTTCGCGGCAGACGCTGGCAGGACGACCGGAATCGAAACGGTTCTGGTCACGGCCGAAAAGCATTCCGAGGATCTGCAGAGATCGCCGCTCAGCATTCAGGCACTACCGACCGAGAAGCTCGAGCAGCTTCACGTCGCAAACTTCACCGACTATGCGCGATTTCTCCCCAGCGTGACGTTCACCGTGGGCGGCGCAGGCGGTGGCAATGGCGGGCCGGGCTTTGCCAACGTCTCCATGCGCGGCGTCAGCAGCGGTAACGACGGCAATCACTCCGGCTCACTCCTGACCGTCGGCATTTATCTGGACGAACAGCCGATTACGACGATTGGCGGCGCGCTCGACGTTCGTGTTTACGACATCGCGCGGGTGGAGTCCCTGTCTGGGCCGCAAGGCACGCTCTATGGCGCGAGTTCCGAGGCGGGAACGATCCGCATCATCACCAACCGGCCCGACCCAATCGACAATGCGAGCATTGCCCGGAAGAATTTCAACGGCGTCGATATCGTCGGCGGTCGCGCTGCACTCGAGATCGATCTTGACGACAATTGGATCATCACTCCCTCGGTGATCGCACAAAATACGCTGAGCAGTGGCGTGTTCGCCTTCGATCCGACGGTCGGCGACCTCAAGGTTACACATTTCTTCCCTGAATTCGCGCACGACACCTGGTATCAGACCGCTCTTACCATTCAAGGCAAGATTAGCAATCTCGATGTCGTTCCCACAGGATCTCGCGGCCGGACGCGATCGAGAACGCGTGAATCCGCTCGGCGGCCTCGTCGACCTTCGGGTCGCGCGCGGAGCCGATCGACACCAGGTGGGCGGCATACGGCGCCACCTCGGCGGGCCAGACGATCCCCTTGTCGTCGTGATGCGCCTCGACGATGCAGGCGACGTTCCTTCCGACACCGATCCCGTACGAGCCCATCACGATCTTGTGGGCCACGCCATCCTCGCCGAGGTAGGTGGCGCCCGCCGCGTCGCTGTACTTGGTCCCGAGCTTGAAGATGTTGCCGACCTCGATCCCGTTGCGGAGGGTGACTGGTTCCCCGCAGTTGGGACAGCGGTCGCCCGCCTGGGCGTTGGTCAGGTCGGTGACGATGTCGGCGGTGAAGTCGCGGCCGTGGTTGACGTTTCGGTAGTGGAAGCCCTCGCGGTTGGCCCCGGCGACCAGGTTGGCCGAGCGCGCGACGAGGTCGTCCACGACGACCAGCGTGTCGTGGGCGCCGATCGGCGAGCCGTATCCCGGCTCCATCCCGGCGGCCTTGATCTCCTCGATCGTGGCGGGGCGCATGCCGCCGGTCGCCTGGATCGCGTTGACCAGCTTGGTCTCGTTGACGTCGTAGTCGCCGCGGACGATGGCCGTGACCAGCCGGCCGTCGCCGGTCATGAAGAAGGCCGCCTTGGCCGTCCGGTCCGCCCCCACGCCGAGGAACGCGGCGAGCGACGCGATCGTGGTCGTGCCGGGCGTCGCGACCTCCTCGAGAGGTAGCGCCGCCTCGGGTACGGAATCCGGCTTCGGGACGATCGCGATCTGCCGGTTGGCAGCGTAGCCGCACGCCTCGCACAGGACCAGGACATCCTCGCCGGCAGGGTTGAGGACCATGAACTCGTGCGCCTGCGAGCCGCCCATCATCCCGACGTCGGACGACACGGCGATCGTGTCCAGCCCAAGTCGCTCGAAGATCCGGACGTAGGCGCCGTGCTGCGCCCAGTAGCTGGCGTCGAGCCCGGCCTCGTCGCGGTCGATGCTGTAGGCGTCCTTCATCACGAACTCGCGGACACGGATGAGACCGCCCCGGGCTCGCGGCTCGTCGCGCCACTTGGTCTGGAAGTGATAGACCATCATCGGGAGCTGGCGGTAGGAGCGGACGATGTCGGCCAGGAGCAGGCCGACGACCTCCTCGTGGGTCATCGCCAGGACCATGTCGCGTCCGTTCCGATCCTTGAACCGGCCGAGCTCGGGGCCGATCGCGTCGTAGCGGCCGCTCGCCCGCCAGACGTCGGCGGGATGGACAACCGGCATCTCCATCTCCTGGCAGCCGATCCGGTCCATCTCCTCGCGGATGATCTGCTCGACCCGCTTGTTGACGCGGAAGCCGAGCGGCAGCAGCGAGTAGATCCCCGACCCGAGCTGGCGGACATAGCCCGCCCGGAGCAGCAGCCGGTGTGACGGCATCTCCGCCTCGGCGGGATCGTCGCGGAGCGTGGTGAAGAACAGGTTCGAAAGTCGCATCCGCGAAGGATAGCCGGGGACCGCCGGTCGGGGCGGCTTGCACGCGGTGGCCGCACGGGACTCGCCAAAGGGGGGACCCCATTCCCGTTACCATTCCGTTTCGAATGCAAGGCCTGACCGTGTTGCTGGTGGCGGTCGTCGTCCTCGCCGTCTTCTTCGACTACATCAACGGATTCCACGACACGGCGAACGCCATCGCGACGTCGGTGGCGACGCGCGCCCTCCACCCGCGCCAGGCGATCGTGATGGCGGCCGCCTTCAACTTCATCGGCGCGTTCGCCGGGACGGCCGTCGCGAAGACCATCGGTTCGGGGCTCGTCCAGGAGGCGACGACCACGCAGACCGTGGTCATCGCCGCGCTGCTCGGCGCGATCGCCTGGAATCTGCTGACCTGGCTCCTGGGCCTGCCCAGCTCGAGCAGCCACGCCCTCATCGGCGGGCTGCTCGGCGCGACCCTCGTGGCGGCCGGGGCCGGCGCGTTCAAGCTCGACGGCATCGTGGGCAAGGTGCTCGTGCCGATGGTCATGTCCCCGGTCCTCGGCTTCATCGGCGCGTTCGCGTTGATGCTGTCGATCTACTGGGTCTTCCGGCACGCGCAGCGGCGCCCGCTCAGCCGCGTCTTTCGGCGAATCCAGGTGCTGTCCGCCGGCTTCATGGCCTTCTCCCACGGCTCGAACGACGCCCAGAAGACCATGGGCATCATCACCCTCGCCCTGTTCACGGCCGGCGTGATCCCGGACGTGACCGTGCCCGTCTGGGTGATCCTCATCTCGGCGACGGCGCTCTCAATGGGGACGGCCATCGGCGGCTGGCGCATCATGCGGACCATGGGACGCCGGGTGGTCGATCTCGAGCCGGTCCACGGGTTCGCCGCCGAGACGACATCGGCCACGATCCTGTTCGCGACCGCCCAATTCGGGATCCCGGTCTCCACCACGCACGTGATCTCGAGCGCGATCATGGGCGTCGGCACGAGCCGCGGGGCGCGCGGCGTCCGCTGGGGTGTCGCTCGCGACATCCTGATCGCCTGGGTCCTGACGCTCCCCGCGGCCGGCCTGGTAGCCGCCCTCGCATGGATCGTCCTCAATGCAGTCGGCCTGAGATGAACCCTTCCCGCATCGATCGACCGGAGGCCCCCAGATGACGTTCCGACTCCTCCCCAAGGACGTGAAGTTCTTCGATTTGTTCGTCGAGGACGGCGACAACGTGGCGTTTGCGGCCGGCCGGCTTCACGAGATGGTCGACCGGTTTGACCGGCTCGACGAGCGCGTCGCCGAGATCCAGGCGCTCGAGCATCACGGCGACGAGATCGACCGTGAGATCAACCGGCGACTGGTAGACGCCTTCGTCACGCCCTTCGATCGCGAGGACATCCACGAGCTGACCGTCAGGCTCGACGACGTCCTCGACGGGATCCAGGCGATCGCCGAGACGCTGGTGATCTACGACGTGACGGTACCGACCGAGGAAGCGAAGCGGTTGGCAGCCATCATCGCCGAGCAGTCCGTCGAACTGGTCGCGATCCTGCGCGGCCTCGACGGGCTCAAGGGCCTCGACCACCACCTGCAGGCCGTCCACGACCTCGAGCACGAGGCGGACGGGCTGTCTCGTGCCGCGATCGGCCGCCTGTTCCGCGAGCGATGGGATCCCCTCGACGTCATCAAGTGGCGCGACCTGTATGCGGCGCTCGAGGAGACGATCGACGCCGCCGAGGATGCCGCCGAGGTCGTCGAGCGGATGAACCACAAGTCCTCCTGACGCGGCCCCGCCCGCCGGATTCGCCCCGCGGTGCCCCCGGGCGGGTCAGACGCGGTCCGTCGCCAGCAGGCTGCTCCAGGTGGGCAGGCCCGCTCCGCTGCCGAGCTCGAGCCAGCGGATGGCGTAGGCGGCCCTGATCGGTCCGAGCGGAAGCGACGCCGGCGGCTCGAAGGCCAGGCGGTGGAACGCCTCGCGCTCGAATGACGCAGTGAGGCTGCGCCGGTTGCGCAGTGGCGCCAGGTGCCGGCGGATCAGCTCGACCTCGCGACCGAAGGCGGCGTCGGTCCAGCGCTCGGGACGGCGAAGGGGGTCGCGCAGCCCGCGCCGCAGCCGAAGCGCGTCCAGCGCCCGCGCCCGCCGGAGCAGGAGCGGAGGTGCCGCCCGAGGGGAGGAGACCCTCGGGCGGGGAGGAGCGGCCGATCGCCGGCACGCGGCCGGACCGCGGCACCGCGGTCTGGTGGGGTCCGGGCTCACGAACGACCATCGGCATGGTCGCCACGATCGGCGACCCAGATCAACGGCGGCTTATCGCTCGGTCAACGATCAGGACGGCCGGCGGAAGACGTAGCCGACACCGCGGACCGTGTGGATGAACGACGGGTTGCCCGGATCCGCCTCGATCCGGCTGCGCAGCCAGTGGACGTGCACGTCCACGGTCCGCGTCTCGCCACCGTAGTCGTAGCCCCAGACGTGCTCGAGGAGCTGGTCGCGGGTGAAGACCTGGCCGGGGCTGCGCAGGAGGAAGGCGAGGAGCTCGAAGGCCTTGGGCTTGCCCGGGAGCTCCACCCCGCCGCGCAGGATCCGCTGGCCGGCGAAGTCGACCTGGACGTCGCCGAGCTCGACCAGCGAGGGCGCCTCCTCGGCGTGCGGCGCAGGCTGGGCCTCGGTGCGCCGGAGGAGGGCCCGGATCCGCGCCTGGAGCTCGCGCAGGCTGAACGGCTTCCAGCTCGGGGAGCATCAGGTCGAGCAGCACCAGGTCCGGTCGTTCGGCACGAAACCGGGTGAGCGCCTCCCGTCCGTCGGCCGCGGAGACGACCCGGAATCCATCGGCCTCGAGCGCGTCGACCAGCGTCTCGCGCAGGGTCGGCTCGTCGTCCACGACGAGGATCGTGCGTGCCATCTCCGACAAGGATAGCCACGCGTGTTAACGCGAGATTGGCGGTCTCCGGCGGCGCCTGGCGCCTGCCGGCGATCAGTCGTTCCGCTGCAGCACGTAGTACTCGATGAAGCTCCGGCAACGGCCTTCACCGTCGAACTCGAGC
>JACQEF010000363.1 GCA_016200745.1 Chloroflexota bacterium
CGCGCCGCGGCGCGGCCTCTCAGGTTGCCTTCATGAAGAACCGATAGAACTCGGGGCGGGAGGGTGCGTTCGCTTCCGGCCCACACCCGAGGTACACGATGTCCCGACGAAACCGAGTTCGAACGCGCCGAGATGGCTCCATTCGCGATACCCGACGTCCGCGTGGCGGTCCGCCGGTGCCGCCCGGCTGGGGATCCGACGAGGCCGACGCGGCCACGCTGCTCGACCGGCTGACGCTCGCGCTCCTGCCGCTGCGCCTCTTCCTCGGGGTCACGTTCCTGTACGCGGGCGTCGACAAGCTGATCGACCCGACGTTCCTGCGGGTCACCGGCCCAGGCTCCATCGGGTCCCAGCTGACCGAGTTCGTCAGGGTCTCGCCGATCGCCCCGCTGGTCCAGGTCTTCGGCTTGTCGTTTCCGGTCCAGGTCGGCTTCCTGATCGCCGTCGCGGAGATCGCGATCTGGTTGGGAGCGCTGACGGGTCTGCTCTTCCGGCTCTCGGCGGCCGCTGGCCTCGCGCTCTCGATCACCTTCTGGCTCACCGCGTCGTGGGCGACCAGGCCGTACTACTACGGTCCGGACCTGCCGTACGCGTTCGGCTGGCTGACGGTCGCCCTGGCCGGCACCGGCGACCGGTTCACGATCGAGAGCTGGTTCCGGGCCAACGCCGACGACGACCTCTACGACGACGAGCCGGCCTCGCCGGAGCGGCGGGCCGTGCTGAGGGCCGGGTTCCTCGGCCTTGCCTCGCTGGCGGTCGCCGCGTTCGCCGGCACGGTCGGGGCGTCCGTCCTTGGCCGCGAACGGCCGGGGCTGGCGTCCGGGTCGGCCTCGCCGGCCCCGAGCGACGGCTCGACGGGCGCGGCGGCGCCGTCGGCGAGCCCGAGCGCCGGAGCTGCCGCGAGCCCGGCGCCGACGGCCGCCGGTGCCAGCCAGGCGCCCGCGTCGGGCCCCGTCATCGCCAGGGTCAGCCAGCTCGGATCCGGCCGGGCGATCAGCTTCGCCGACCCGATCTCGGGCGATCCCGGCGTGCTCCTGAAGCTGGCCGACGGCAAGATCGTGGCGTTCGACGCCATCTGCACGCATGCGGGGTGCACGGTGGAGTGGGACCCGACCTACGACCTGCTCGTCTGCCCCTGCCACGGCGCCGCCTTCGATCCCGCGCACGACGCCCAGGCGGTGGCGGGGCCGACCAGCACGCCGCTGTCGCCGATCCCGATCCACGTGGACACGGCAAGCGGCCGGATCACCGTCAGCGCCTGAGTCGGTTCGGACCCGGCCTCGATCCCGCGATCGGGGCGCCCGGACTTCGCCGACCGAGGCGCTCCGCTCGGCGTGACGCCGTATCCTTGGGCCGTGACCAGCATGCGCATTGCGTTCGCCGCCGACCACGCGGGGGCGGCACTCAAGGACGAGCTCATCCGGCGGCTGCGGGCCTCCGACCTCGACCACGAGTGGATCGACCTTGGCGGGGACGGGTCGGACCCGCAGGACGACTACCCGGACTTCGCGCGGCGGCTGGGCGATGCCGTCGCCGAGGGCGCGGCCGATCGCGGGATCCTCATCTGCGGATCCGGCGTCGGCGCGTCGGTGGCGGCCAACAAGATCCGCGGCGTCCGGTCCGCCATCTGCCACGACACCTATTCGGCCCACCAGGGCGTCGAGCACGATGACATGAACGTCCTGACGCTGGGCAGCCGGGTGATCGGCCCGGAGCCGGCGTTCGAGTGCGCGGTCGCGTTCCTGGGCGCCGTGTTCAGCGGCGAGCCCCGCCACCGGCGGCGCCTGGACAAGGTGCTCGCGATCGAGGCCGACGGGCACTGACGGGGCCGGCGCCAGTCCGGCCGCGCTTCTTGCGCCGGGCGACAGACTCGGCCACGGGCGGCGGTCTGGATGGCCCGGTCTTGCGCCGGGCGACAGACTCGGCCACGGGCGGCGGTCTGGATGGCCCGGTCTTGCGCCGGGCGACAGACCTCGGCCACGGACGGCGGCCAGGATGGCGATGACCGGCCGTCGGCGTACCATGACCTGACCGCGGTCGACCCTCGTGCAACGTGCCGCCAGCCAGGCGTAAGCGTTCGTTCACGTCCCGCGGCTATCCTGTCGGAGTAGCCACCATGTCCGATCCCGCCTCGACCACCGCCAACGTCCCGCGATTCGCCCTCGGCGACGGAATCGCCGCGTTCGAGGCGGCCGTCCAGCGAGCCCGTTCCGAGGAGTGGGCGAACCGCCTGTTCGACCGCGACGTGCGGCTATGGTCGAACGACCAGCGTGTCGGCGCGGCGATCGCCGATCGGCTCGGCTGGCTGGACGCACCGGCCCATTTCGCCAACCAGATCGCGGCGCTGGAGGGATTCGGCGACGCGGTGGTCGACCAGGGCTACACGACCGCGATCATCGCCGGGATGGGCGGGAGCAGTCTTGCGCCGGACGTGCTCCATCGCACGTTCGGATCGCAGGAGGGGTACCTGGCGCTCCGGATCCTCGACTCGACCGACCCGGAGTACGTCGCCGCGACCTTCGACGATCTCGATCCGCTCCAGACGCTGGTCGTCGTCGCCTCGAAGTCGGGCACGACGACGGAGCCCAACGCCTTCCTCGCCGAGGCCTGGGCGCGGGCCCAGGCGGCGCTCGACGTCCGCCGTCACCATACCTACGAGCAGCCCGGCGGGTTCATCGTGGCCATCAGCGACCCGGGCCGCAGCATCGATGCCATCCCCCACCACGACGCCTTCCGCGAGGTGTTCCTCAACCCGCCCAACATCGGCGGCCGGTATTCGGCGCTCACCTACGTGGGGCTCGTCCCGGCGTCGCTGATCGGGCTCGACCTCGACGCCCTGCTCGCGTCGGGGTCAGCGATGCTCGGCGCCTGCCGCGAGCCGGACCCGACCGCCAACCCCGGCCTGTCGCTCGGGCTGGCCATCGGCACGCTGGCGCGGAACGGTCGGGACAAGCTGACGTTCCTGACGGATTCTTCCATCGCGTCGTTCGGAGCGTGGGTCGAGCAGCTGATCGCCGAGAGCACCGGCAAGCACGGGGTCGGGATCGTCCCGGTCGATCTCGAACCCGTCGGCGCCGTCGACGCCTACGGGCCCGATCGCGCGTTCGTCCGGATCGCGCTCAACAGCCCCGCCACGACCGACGAGGACGCGGCCCGCGATCGCCTGGCCGACGCACTCGAGGCTGCCGGACATCCCGTGATCCGGATCGAGCTGTCGGACCCGATCGACCTCGGCGCCGAGGCCGTCCGCTGGGAAGTGGCGACCGCGTTCGCCGGCGCCGTTCTCGGCATCGACCCCTTCGACCAGCCAAACGTCGAGGAGGCCAAGCAGCTGACCCGCGACCTTCTCGCCCGCCGGGGACGCGGCGAGGCCGACTCGACGCCGCCACCCGCGCCGGTCGCCAGCGGCGACGGACTGGTCCTCCACGGCGACGCGGCGCTGCGGCTCACGTCGGGCGATGGCGGCGTCGTCGGCGAGCTGGCCCGCCACCTGGCGCGGCGGCGCCCGAACGCGTACCTCTGCCTCCAGGCCTTCATCGCGCCGACGCCCGCCCGCGACGAGGCGATGGCCGGGATCCGCGCGTTGCTGCGCGACCGCACGGGACGCGCCACGACGGCCGGCTACGGCCCGCGCTTCCTGCATTCCACCGGCCAGCTTCACAAGGGCGGCGCCCCCATCGGCTGGTTCATCCAGCTGACGGCGGACCACCCGGCCGATCGCCCGATCCCGGGCTGGCCGTACACGTTCGGGCAGCTGATCGACGCCCAGGCTGCGGGCGACTTCGCCGCCATCGAAAGCCACGATCTGCCGATCCTTCGCGTCCATCTCGGTTCCGACCCGGACGCCGGCCTGGCCGCCCTGCACCAGGCGCTCGCGGCCGCCCTCGACCACCCAACGGAGGCTTGATCCAGATGCGCATCGGGTTCATCGGTCTCGGGCGCATGGGCGCCAACATGGTTCGCCGGCTCCTCCGCGACGGCCACGAGATCGTGGCCTACAACCGGACCCCGGAGAAGACCACCGAGATCGCCGGCGAGGGCGCGATCGCGTCGTTCTCGATCGCCGAGCTCGTGTCCAAGCTGGACAATCCGCGCACGGTCTGGGTGATGGTCCCGGCCGGCGACGCCACCGAGGCCCAGATCGCCGAGCTGCTCGAGCACCTCGAACCGGGCGACACCATCGTCGACGGCGGCAACACCAACTTCCACGACGACGTCCGGCGCCAGGCCGACCTCGCCACCAAGGGCATCGGCTACGTCGACGCGGGGGTGTCGGGCGGCGTCTGGGGGCTCCAGGTCGGCTACTGCCTGATGGTCGGCGGCGAGGACGCGACGGTCACGCCGCTCGAGCCGGTCTTCCGGTCGCTCGCTCCCGAGAACGGCTACCTGCACGTCGGCGGGCCCGGTGCCGGCCACTACGTGAAGATGGTCCACAACGGGATCGAGTACGGGCTCATGCAGGCGTACGCCGAGGGCTTCGAGATCATGCACGCCAGCGATTACACGCTGGACCTGGCGGCCATCTCGGAGCTGTGGATGCAGGGCTCGGTCGTGCGCTCGTGGCTGCTCGAGCTGGCCGGGCGGGCGTTCCGCTCCAACGGCCAGGATCTGCCGCATCTCAAGGGCTATGTCGCCGATTCGGGCGAAGGCCGCTGGACGATCCAGGAAGCGATCGACCACGACGTCCCCGCGCCGGTGATCACCCTCTCGCTGCTCACGCGGTTCCGGTCGCGCCAGGACGACTCCTACGGGGCCAAGGTGCTCGCCGCGCTGCGCAACGAGTTCGGCGGCCACGCGGTCAAGACCGAGTAGCCGGCAGTGGCCTCGGGTCGGACCAAGGGCGGGCGGACTGCGGCGGCGGTGAAGCGCGAAACCGCGGCCGCCGGGGCGGTCGAGACCGCCCCGACCCCGACAGACGCGGTCGAGGTGCCCGCGGACCAGCCCATCCCGGCGCGCCCGGCGCCCCGTCCCAAGGATGCGCCGCGCACGATGCGGGACCTCCGGCTGGCGCACCAGGGCCGCAAGGCGTCCAGGCCGAAGCCGCCGGAGAACGTGCTCCGCGAAGGCCTCCGTCTCGAGCGGGTGCCGGACCCGTCCGTCCTGGTGCTGTTCGGCGGCACGGGCGACCTTGCCCACCGGAAGGTCATCCCGGCGCTCTACCAGCTGTGGCGGACCAACCTGCTGCCCCACGAGTTCGTGCTGCTGGCGATCGGGCGGCGCCCGTACGACGACGAAACGTTCCGCACGGACATCCGCGCGTCGCTCGACCAGTTCAGTCGCGTCCTGCCCGTCGACGAGGACGCCTGGGCGTCGTTCGCCGAGCGGATCTGCTACCAGCACCTGGACTTCGCCGACCCGGCCGGCTTCGACGGCCTGACCGCCCGGCTGGAGGAGTTCGACCGCGAGCGCGGGACCCGCGGCAACCGGCTCTTCTATCTCGCGACCCAGCCGTCGCAGTTCGCCGAGATCGCCGCCCAGCTGGGGCGGGCCGGCCTCGACCACGAGCACCACGACGGCGGC